>QIAR01000091.1 GCA_003225595.1 Acidobacteriota bacterium
TTCCTGGCCAGTGCAGGTTCCTGATGGACCTGCACTGTTTTCGCTGCGCCCGGAAAATATCAGGCTTGCAGGAATTTCCAATGATCCAATTGGCGATGCAGTGCGATTCCGAGGCAAGCTTCGCCATCACGCATTTCATGGTGCGAGTGAACTCCTGCAGATCGAGCATGCCGACGGCCTGGTACTCTGGGTGAGAATTCGCAGCAGTGGCGGCGGATGGCATGGCGACTTGGAATTCGAGTTTTCACCCAACGATGCTGTACCAGTCCGCGAATCGCAGACAAGAGACTAGCGAAGCTGATGTTTTCCCGCGCATACAGGGCTGCCGTCACCGTGCCTCCACTAGTGTGGGTGACGGTGTTCCTGCTGATTCCGTACCTGCTGATGTTCTGCTACAGCTTTTGGTCGGTTTCGATGGCACAAACCATCGTTCATTCATGGACGCTGGACAATTATCGCGAGCTGCTGCGTGTAAATGTGTATTGGCAGACGCTGTTCCGCTCCATGTGGATCGCTGCCCGCGTGATGCTTTTTTCCCTGCTGCTTGGGTATCCACTGGCGTACTACTTATCCTTCCACGCCGCGAAGAGGAAGGATTTGCTTTACCAGCTCGTCATCATTCCACTATGGGTCAGTTATCTGGTTCGCGCCTACGCGTGGAAGACGATACTGGGCAGCGATGGCGTGCTCAACACGCTGTTGCAGTACACCCATCTAAGCAAGCATCCACTCGAGTTTCTCCTGTACAGCCCTTTCGCCGTAGTGCTGACGCTAACCCACATCTATACGCCATTCACGATGCTGCCTATCTATGCGTCGCTCGAGCACATCCCTCGCAACCTGGTTGAGGCCTCGCATGATCTCGGCGGCTCACCCTCACAAACGTTCTGGCGGGTAATTTTTCCGCTTTCTATTCCGGGGGTCTTGGCAGGGGCAACCTTCGCGTTCGTGCTCAGTCTGGGAGATTTCCTGGCGCCACTTCTGCTCGGTGGCCCAAGCGGCATCATGATTTCGAACATCGTAGTGAGCCTATTTGGGGCGGCTTACAATTGGCCGCTTGGAGCCGCCATTTCCCTGTGCATGCTTGTACTAGTCGTGGGACTCCTGTTCATCTCCGAACGGCTGGAGAAAAAATGGAGCTTCACATGAGCAATGACACTAATTCGTCCAGCGGTACCCGCTGGTTGCTCGTGCATACAGTGGCGGTTTTTGCATTCCTCTATCTGCCGATTGCCGTGCTCATCGTCTATTCGTTTAACGGCGAAGGAGTGGGCGGATTCCCCCCGCACAACCTGACGTTCGATTGGTATCGCATGCTCTTTGCAGACGCGGCTATTTGGGAATCGGTTGGTAATAGCGTGGTGGTGGCGCTCTCGGCGGTCGCTATCGCGCTGGCATTCGGTGTGCTCGCGGCGCTGGCCCTGGATCGCGCTCAGTTCCCCGGGAAAGCCTTGTTCCGGCGCCTCGTGCTGCTGCCCTTGATTCTTCCCGGCATCATCACCGGTTTGTCGTTGCTCATGTTGTTCCGCGAAGCAGATGTCAAGCTCAGCCTGCTCACTATCGTGCTCGGACACGGCACTGCGCTGATTTCGGTCGCGACAACGGAAGTTTTCGCAGGACTACAAAAGTTGGATCGCGCGCAAGAGGAAGCTTCGCTCGACTTGGGCGCGAGCTACTGGCAGACATTCTGGCGTGTCACGATTCCCAATCTGCAGCTGCCCATTATCGGAGCTGCGCTGCTGATCTTCACGCTTTCCATGGACGAAATTGCCGTCAGTTTCTTCCTGATCGGGCGCGATAATACACTGCCGCTGGAAATCTGGGGGCGCTTGCGGCGGGGCATCACTCCTGAGATCAACGCGATATCCACCATCATCTTTGTTTTTTCCCTGGTGGCCATCGTAATCTGGTATCGCCTGCGCGTTCGGACCGAAGGAAGGCCGGCGATCGCCGAACTGATCGAAGCGGCGGTCCAAGGGGATTAACTCATGAGCACGAATCGTAGGGACTTCATCAAGTTTGTCGTGGCAGGAGCCGTGGCGTCGGGGTGCCCGGTCGACCTCTCGCTGCTCGCTGCGCCAACCGAGCAGAATCCTGAGGTGGATGGCGAAGACAACCGCATCTGTCACCAGGTGCGCGACGGAGAAGTCTTTACGCGCCCTCCAGCATCAGCGCGTCACGATGTGGTGATTGTGGGTGGCGGCGTCAGCGGATTGACGGCCGCGTATCTCTTGAGAAATCGCGACTTCCTTATTTTGGAAAAAGAGCCGCACTGGGGCGGCAACGCTTACGTGATGGAGTTCCGGGGAAACACCTATGCCACCGGGGCAGCCTTTCTGGAAAGCAATGAAGTTGCGTTCGGGCTGGCCAAGGAGATTAGTCTTGAGCCTTTGCCGGTGAACAACTGGGACGGAAGCATTATCAAGGGAGAATTCGTTCCGGATACCTGGGGAGAAGGCCTCGATAAACTGCCATATTCGCCCAGTATTCGCGAGGGTTTCAAGAAGTTCAAGAAAGACGTTCTCGCGATGGATGCGAAAACCCGCGCGAAGGAGCTCTTCGGGATTCCTTTCTCTGATTTCATGAAGGGGTATCCCGAGGAAGTGAAACAGTGGTGGGACACCTACGGACCTTCGAATTGGGGAGCGGTAACGGACGAAACTGCTGCAGCCATCGGCATACTCGAACTGCAAGCCCTAGCCGGAGCAGACCGCAAAGACAATCGCTACACATGGCCAGGCGGTCTAGGCGCAATCACAAGACGCTTAGCAGAGATCCTTCTCCCAAAATACGCCGACCGCATGCAGGTGGAAGCCAGCACAGTTGCGGTCGCTTCCGAAAAGAATGAAGTGCAGGTCACATACGTGCATGGCGGCGAACTCAAAACGGTTGCGGCCAAGGCTGTGATCATGGCCACGCCCAAATTCATAACCCGACGAATCGTGCAGGGGCTGCCCGATAAACAGAGCGAGGCCATGCAGCGGATTCGCTACATTCCATATCCTGTGGTAAATCTCGTTTTCGACAAGCCGGTTTTCAACAAGGGATACGATACCTGGTGTCCTGGGAATACATTCACAGACTTCGTGGTCGCCGACTGGGTCGTCCGCAACAAAGCTGGATACCAGCAGAAGTACAACATCCTGAGCTGCTACACCCCGATGCCCGAGGAGCAACGTGTATCCCTTCTCACTGAGCCGGGCGCGCGTCGAGTGGCGAAAAACGTTTTGCGGGATTTTCAGAAGCTGTTCTCCAGCTCAAATATCGATCCCATCGAAGTGCACATCTACCGGCGTGGCCATCCCCTGTATATGTCGACTCCAGGTTTGTTTACACAGAGCCAGCCACTGGTCCGGGTGCCATTAGACCGAATCTTCTTCGCCAATACCGATTCCGAAGGACCAGTATCCACGACCGCTGGCGCTATCAGCGCCGCACAGCGCGCGGTAAGAGAAATGGAGCACAGGCTGGCAGGAAAACCAGCCCCTAGGCGTCAAGAGAGTGTAGCCGTCGCGGGGTGAACAGCTTGGGAATTCATTTCCAATTGGCATTAAACCGGCCACGGATGTCACTGATTTCACCTCGATCAATAAAGTTGCCATTCTGAGTGGACTTGAGCCTAGAAGGACTTGCTTTCCTTGACGTCCGCGAAAACGCAGGTCCCTTCGCGGCCTGAGAGCTGCTCAATGACGAGGTGATTGGGATTGAGCGAATCCTGATGAATGAATAAGCGTGAACCTCTCCTGAGAGACGAGGTCGCATAGTAAAGTAAGGATACCGACCATCTGACTGCGGCACCTCCGGGAAGGAAGTGACATTGAGCTCAGGTATTCGCAACATTGCCATTATCGCCCACGTCGATCACGGCAAGACGACGCTGGTAGACGCGATGCTACGTCAGAGTGGCACATTCCGTGCCAATGAGACGGTTGTCGAACGCGTGATGGATTCAAACGAGCTGGAACGCGAACGGGGCATCACCATTCTGGCCAAAAACACGGCAGTCCTCTATCACGGCACGAAGATCAATATTGTCGATACCCCAGGGCACAGCGATTTCGGCGGGGAGGTGGAGCGCGCATTAAAGATGGTGGACGGGGTGATGCTGCTGGTAGACGCCAGCGAAGGCCCGCTGCCGCAGACACGGTACGTGCTAGGCAAGGCCTTGGAAGCACACTTGCCACCAATTGTCGTGATCAACAAAATTGATCGTCCCGATGCGCGGCCGCAGGAAGTGCTCAACGAGATATACGATCTCTTCATTGACCTGGACGCCAAGGAAGAGCAACTGGATTTTCCAATCCTGTATACCAATGCCAAGGCGGGCACTGCTTCGAAGAACTTCAAAACCGGCGGGGCGGACCTGCGCCCGCTGTTTGATGCGATTGTGGAGACGATTCCAGCCCCAAAAGGCGATGCTGCCGGAACTCTCCAGATCCTGGTCGCAAATCTCGATTACAGCGACTATCTCGGCCGATTGGCGATTGCGCGCGTGTTCAATGGAACAATGCGCACTGGCGGGGAAGTCGGGATCGCGAAGCTGGACGGTACGGTGCAGAAGACCAAGATCACAAAACTGTTTTCCTTCTCCGGATTGAAGCGCACAGACATTACCGAAACTGAACTGGGGGACATCGTGGCCGTAGCGGGCGTGGAAGGAATCACCATTGGCGAAACGATCACCAGCGCGGAAACTCCAGCGCCACTTGTGCACATCGCCATTGACGAACCGACAATCGCCATGCAATTCACCGTCAACACATCCCCGTTCTCGGGACGAGAAGGCAGCTATGTAACATCGCGCAACCTGCGGGAACGTCTCGACAAAGAATTACTCACTAACGTCTCATTGCGGGTGGAAGAGACGGAGAGCACAGATTCCTTCAAGGTGATGGGCCGCGGCGAGCTGCAGCTCTCGATTTTTATTGAGATGATGCGCCGCGAAGGTTACGAGTTGATGGTGGGTAAGCCGGAGATCGTCACCAAGCGTTTAGATGGAAAGCTGATGGAACCGGTGGAACACTTGACCGTGGACGTGCCGGAAGGCTTCGTGGGCGTTGTGATGGAGCAGCTCGGCACCCGCAGAGGCGAAGTGGTCAACCTGCACAACCACGGCTATGGGCGGGTGCGCATTGAATTTCGAGTGCCCAGCCGAGGCTTGATTGGACTACGCAGCCAGTTGCTCACGGATACGCGTGGCACGATCGTCATGAACTCTCTGTTCGACGGATTTACGGAATGGCAAGGAGAAATCCCGCATCGCCCGACAGGAGCCCTGGTTGCCGACCGGCCCGGTATGACTACGTCCTACGCGCTGTGGAACCTGCAAGAGCGCGGTGAACTCTTCGTCGGACCCGGGGTAGAAGTGTACGAAGGAATGGTCATCGGCGAAAACGCGAAAGATGCTGACCTTGACGTCAACGCGGTGCGCGAGAAGAAGCTCACGAACATGCGAGCCTCCACGGCGGATGAAGCGATTCGTCTAGTTCCCTTCCGTCAATTGAACTTGGAGCAGGCGATCGAGTTCATTGCTGATGACGAGTTCGTCGAAGTCACGCCGAAATCGCTGCGGCTGCGCAAGAAGGTCCTGCAGGCGAACAAGCGCAAAAAGGGCGCAATGGTGGCCGTGGAAGAAGGCCTGTAATGCGGCCCCAAAAATGGAAGCGCTCAACGCGTCTGCTGCCTGCCCGTATTAATGGCCTTTGAGAGTAATCCGGGGCATACCTGCTATACTTTCCCCCGCGTTTGACTGTTCGCCAGCTTTGGCTTCGATTTAAGGAAAGGCGTCCCAGCCCCCTTCGTCCGCGCCGAAGTCAGCCACACTCAAATAGCTCACTTGAGGTGCATCTGACTTGAAAAACATTTTTGTTGGGAACCTTGACTTCAATACGGGTGAAGACGAACTGCGCAAGATGTTCGAAGTTTATGGCCAAGTGGATCGCGTAAGCATTATGACGGATCGCGACACAGGACGTTCGCGCGGGTTCGGCTTCGTAGAAATGGCCAATGCGGAAGACGGTGAGAAGGCGATTGCTGCACTCAATGGCACACAACTCGGCGGACGCACCCTGAACGTGAATGAAGCACGTCCGAAACCAGAACGAGGAGCGGGCGGCGGAGGTGGACGGGGTCGAGAGCGCGGCGGCCGCAGCAGCCGCTGGTAACCCGTTGCGCAGTTTCTGACGCAGTTTCTAAAATGATTCGGCCCGGGTTGGGGACGAGCCGGGAAAACAGTAAGGGCGCACCGATTGATGGTACCGGGCTCGGGATGTAAACTGATCGGAGCGCGCCCGTAGCTCAGCTGGATAGAGCGATTGCCTCCGGAGCAATAGGTCGGGAGTTCGAATCTCTCCGGGCGCGCCAGTGAGTCTCCTTCCTCCTCAATCACTCCGCCAAGTTTGCAAGCAATTGGCTCGTTTCGGGTCCCCTATTTTAGGCTTTACACTCTTTGACACTCGGGCTATGCTCTCACGCCATACTGAGCATCAAGGCTCTGTAGCGGTGGCAATCTCAAATACTGCGCTGGAAAGCGCTTAGGTAGGGAGGGTGGTGCAATGAAATTCTTAGCGATTTTGCTAGCC
>QIAR01000793.1 GCA_003225595.1 Acidobacteriota bacterium
CGCCGCTTGCAGCCTCGACGGCGTGAACGAGTTCTTTCTCTCCTGGTCCGAAGTTGATTAGCGACTTTAGTCCATTTTCAGCCAATCTCCTGGCGACATAACCGTAACGTTCTGCCGGCCATTGCTTGGCTCCCCAACCCGCGCCAGGATTCAGAATGGCGAATTCACGGATTTCATGATCTCTCAGGCGGCGATCAACTTCTTGTTCGATTGCCGGGTCGCAGGGAAATTCCATCCGCGGCATGGGAAGTGAGCGGCGGGCGATGGCCTCGGCGAGTGAAAAGTTCTGCTCAATAATGTGAGTGCCGCGTCCGATCACCTGGCGCGTATACCACATGCTGGCGGCGTTTTCACGAGCTTGCGCGGCCCCGTATGCAACCGGTGCTCCCGACCAGCGCGCCAGCAGCGCCGATCGCACAGCTCCTTGAAAATCGACAGCCACCTGGTAATGAGCCGCACGCAGCTCGCTCAACCCAGCAGCGATCTGTTCCCATGTGCGGTTCGAAAGCAGCGAAGATCGCCATGCCGCCGTATTTACGGCGTGGATCTTGTCGATAAGCGGCCGTTGCGAAGAACGCCGGCCAGAACGTGGCGCGCGCAGCGTGCAAAGCAACTCTGCCCAGCGTTCTTCGATGATCCACCCAATCACGGCCTGAGGAAATGCATGGCGCAATGCAGTCGCGGCGGGAAGCGTATGGATGATGTCGCCCATGGCACTGAGCCGCACGATGAGCAGCCTTTGAATGTCTCGACTTTGTCGGAAGTTCTCAGGAGTGTCTGCCATTCTGGCTGTCATCTCAGGAGCGCCGCGCGTTTACTTGAGAGCGGATTATTTCACTTGCCGAGTGGTTTTTGGGGTCGCCAACAATCTCGACTCGTCCACCGCATTCCAGCACTGTATCGCGCTCTGGAACTGTATCAGCTGTGTAATCGGTGCCCTTTGCGTGAATCTCGGGACGCATTTCGCGGATGAGCGCACGAACGTCACAGTCGGGGAAGATCACGATTGCGTCCACATCAGCAAGGGCGGCCAGGATCTCAGCACGTTCTTCGGCAGGCATGAGAGGCCGGCCTTCACCTTTTAAAACCCGCACTGACTCGTCCGAGTTTATTGCAACAACGAGGCGTTCACCGAGTTGTTTTGCGGCATGGAGGTAACGAACATGGCCGACGTGGAGCAGATCGAAACATCCGTTGGCCAAAGTGATGCGCTCCCCAGAGCGACGCCATTCGACGACACGCCGGCGGAGTTCGTCGCGGGTTAGGATTTTTTTCTTATGTGTGCTCAATGGGATCTTGTTGTTGGCGGCGACTGCTGGAGCGCGTGTAGCAGTTCCTGCTGGGAAACTGTCGCCGTGCCCCGCTTCATGACCACGATACCACCGGCATAATTGGCCAGATGCGCCGCTTCCTCCGCAGTCGCCCCAGCGGCTAGTGCAGCGGTAAATGCGGCAATCACCGTATCGCCGGCACCGGTGACGTCGGCCACTTCGTCCGAGCCAAAAATTGGAATATCCACTGGCTTACGCCGGCGAGAAAAAGCCACCATACCATCGCGCCCGCGACTCGACCAATTCTCGCCGATGTGGATGCCGATCACTTCTTCCACCTCAGGCTCGTTGGGCGTGGCAGCAGTCACTCCGGAGAATTCCAGCAAGCGGTGACGCGAATCAAGGGTCACGGACACGCCATTCAAACCACCTTTCTCGCGGGTTGCATTCAGAATCGCAGGGGTAGCCGACCCGTAGCCGTAATCGGATACGAGCAGCGCATCGGAGGCGCGGGCGTATTCACGTGCCGCCAAAATCAGTTCGCGGGTGAGATGCGAATTCGGCGCGGCCTCCGGTTCCCGATCAACACGCACCACTTGCTGGCGAGCTGTGTGAGCCATGCCGGCAAGGATGCGAGTCTTAGTCACCGTCGTGAAGTTCTTGTCCTTCAAAACGCCGGTCACAGGAATGCGTTTGTGACGAAATGCCTTGATCAGCAAACGTCCGGGTTCATCATCACCGACAACGCCCACCGGTAGAACATTCACCCCGAGATCGGCGAGATTATAGATGGCATTTGCACCGCCGCCCGGTATCACACTGCGCTTGCGGTGTTTGAGGATCAGCACAGGCGCTTCACGGGAGACGCGGGAGATCTCGCCGAAGATGAACTCGTCGGCCACAAGGTCGCCGAGTACGGTCACTGTGACGTTGGGAAACGCCTCAACGATTTTTTTCAGCCGGTCAGTTTCCTCGGGGTGCTTGCTCATCAGCGTAAGAAGGATTTTCTCATGCCCGATGCACTTCGTTCCTCAATCTGACGCAGCATGGTGTCCACCGCCCTAGCCGAGTCGGCAAGCTCCATCTTCACCGGAACCACCGCCAGCGGCTCCAGTGCCGAAAAATATCCGTCAAGATTGATGCCGTCTTTCTCGGTCGTGACGAAACCTCCGGCCTCGCTCTTGTTTTTTAACTCTAGCAATTGGTGAATGTCCTGTTCCGTGTAGGCGTGGTGGTCGCGATAGATCGCTTCTGCAACCGGTTCGATTCCCGCAGTGCGCAACTGCAGCAGAAAACTCTGCGGTCGCGCGATGCCACAAAAAGCGAGTGGACGCGGCGGTACATTTTTGGCAAGAATGCTACGGCGCACCCGCCAGACGAGTTTTCCGTTCATAGGAAAGTTCTCATCCGAAGCGCCGCTGGTGAGCACTACCGCGTCGGCCCGACGGAGAGAGCTCAGCGGTTCGCGTAAACGGCCTGTCGGCAGCAGGCGATCACGAGCATCGTCGGGAGTCACTAGAACGATATCGAAATCGCGAGCTAGGGCGCGGTGCTGGAAACCGTCGTCTAGAAGATGCAACTGTGGACCGAAATCGGCTTCGGCGAAAACACCAGCCGCGTAACGATCTTCCCCGACGATGAGCGGTACCTGCAACCGCCGGACAATGAGCAGAGGCTCGTCGCCGAAATCGCGAGCCGAGCCGCC
>QIAR01000035.1 GCA_003225595.1 Acidobacteriota bacterium
GTTTAAGCCCCAGCTCGCGTCCGCTACAGTCAAACCACTCTTGCAGAGTGTGGGCTCCTCCACCCGAGCCGCCGCCGCCGATGGCGATGGCTTCGCGGCCGAGTGACAGAGGGATATTGGCGTCGGTAGAGGCACGCTGGACTTGCGCCACATTCCCCAGTTGCGCGTCCACTGCGCGGATCACTTGCAGAATGCGGGCGTTCGATTCCAGATCCCCCGCGGGACGATTCCCGATGGTCACAAATTCACAATTCACGCGCGAGGGCCGGCGGGAAGAGGACCGCACCTCCGCCGCGCGGGTTTCCTCCTCGATAGCGTGGTCCAGCGCGGCTCGCAAAGCGCGCTCTACACGCTCCATCTCAGCCGTGGAGGTAGAGCGGATGTCCACTCGCATACTCGCCGACTCGGGTATGGAATTCACCGAGGTTCCGCCGCGGATCACGCCGATATTGAAAGTAGTCTTCGGCGTCGCGGGCACTTGCGTCTGGGTAAACGCCTGGATGGCGCGCGCGAGCACGACAATGGGATTGGGCGTGCCGAAATCGCTCCACGAGTGTCCGCCCGGGCCGCGCACGATCACTTCAAAGCGGCGGCTGCCGAGTGCTTGCGCGACGGTCGTGTCTGCGCCGGCTCCATCCAGCACCAGGCTGTAGGCGATCGAGTCTTTCCAACGAGGGACAGAAAAGATGTAACGCATGCCGCGCAGGTCGCCTTCACCCTCTTCGCCGACGTTGCCAATAAAGACGAAAGGCAGAGCATGCCGAAGCCGAACGGGCCGCAAAACTGCAGCAATAGCCAGCATAGCCGCTACGCCCGCACCGTTATCGGAAACGCCCGGACCGTAGAGGCGGCTTCCCTGCTGTCGGATGTTCAGTGGCGTGCCGGCGGGAAAGACCGTGTCAATGTGCGCACTAAGCGCAACGTAGCTTCGGCCGAAACCGGGATGAAATCCGAACACATTGCCCACGTCGTCGCTGTGAACGTCATCGAGACCTATTTCCCGGAAGCGTTCGGCCAGCCACGCTCCTCGCGCCGCTTCCCCGAATGGAGGCGCCGGGATGCGCGCCATCTCCAGCTGCCAATGCGCCAGTTGCGGTTCTTGCGCGCGGAACCAGTTAGAGGCGGAGTGGAATTCGGGCGAGGCCGATAAGCGGGCGATCTCCTGCTGGATGTCAGGGAAAAGGTCCGAAACTTCCGCGCGTGGGGTGAGGGCCATGATCGGAACTAAATAAGAATGATTGGTCATATTACAACGCGAAGGAAGAAGTTGGGATTGTGTTTGGTGCGATCGGCAATTGAGGAGGACAGTAATAGTTACTTGGCCCTTGGATATTTCGGCTGCCTGGGCCTTACCTAATCCGATGTTGTCTGTCCTGCGGGCTGTACGCACTCCAGAATTTCCGCTTCCCTCAGGGTGTGGTCGGATGCTTTGGCGCGCTTGTAGATGCGCTCGACAATTTCTTCAGAAGGCGGAATCCCGTGGCGCTCCAGCCAGAAGAGCACGTTGGACTTGCCGCTCATGGGGCCAATATCAATCACCTGCTCCAGACCAAACACGTGCGAGGGCACACCGGAGTAGACGGCATTGGCCAGTTCGATGTCGTTCTTCTTATAGGCCTTGATGACGGCGGCTGCGTGTACGCCAGTCGCAGTGCGGAACGCATCTTCCCCCACTACTGGATAGTTTGGCGGGATCGGCACACCAGTGGCGCGCGATACGGTCAAGCAATAATCTTTAAGCTTCGTGAGATCCTGCTCGGCCCAGGGCGCAATGCCCATGAGCTTCAAGTTCACGAGCATCTGGTCCATCTGGGTGTTGCCCACGCGCTCGCCGATTCCCAGAGCGCAGGCGTGAACACAATCGGCGCCAGCCATGAGCGCCGCCATGGAATTTGCAATTGCGAGTCCGCGATCGCAGTGCCCGTGCCAATCCACACGGACCTTCTCGCCTGAAGGTTTTACCACCTCGTCCATAATAAAGCGCACCAGAGAAAAGGCGCCCATGGGCGTGGCGTGTCCGGCGGTATCACAGATGACGATGGCGCTCGCGCCGCAATTAATCGCGGTGGAATAGAGCCGCTTCACCGTCTCGGGGTCGCAGCGCGAAGTGTCCTCGGTGACATACATCACCTCAAGCCCCAGCGAAACGGCATACTTAACGGCCTTCTCCGTGGTCTGCAGCAGGAATTCGTCGGTCCAACCCTCCGTGTAGCGGCGGATCGGACTGGATCCGAGAAAAGCAGCAACCTCGATGCGCAGGCCGGTTTTTTGCACGATTTCGGCAATCGGCCGAATGTCATTCTCGTGCGTGCGGGCAGCGCAGTTGGCCTGGATCTTCATCTTTTGATTCACGATCTCACGCGCCAACGCCGTCACGTGTTCCACTGCTCTCGGGCCTGCGCCGGGTAGGCCGAGGTCGAGTGAGTTGATGCCCAGCGCTTCCATGAGATGAAGGACTTCGATTTTTCCCTGGATCGATGGATCACGGACCGATGGGGACTGCAAGCCGTCACGCAGAGTTTCGTCGTTAAGCAGGACGGGACCTGCGGGCCGCAGTGACGCGGGATGGATGCGATTCCAGTCGTAGATGAGTTCGGAAGGTTTCACAGATTCAACTCGAAGCATGTTACAGATTGGGAAAGGGCATGGTTTTCACAATTTGCGAATTCTGGTTTGTAGTGTCTCGCAACTTCGGGGCATAAGTCCGGCGCTGTCATCTTGAGCGAAGCGAAGGATCCATGCACTCAATTGCATAGATCCTTCGCGGCCTAGAGGCCACTCAGGATGACAGCTCCGAGATATGACGCGAATTAACGGGACACTACACTAGAGCCCTCATTAATTGAAACAACTTATCGCGGGTAAACCACGAAGGTACACGAAGTTACACGAAGGTCACCTATTACGGTTTCCTCTTATTCCGTCGTGTTGCTTCGTGGTTAAATTCGGACGCTACCCCTCTCTCGCGCTACGCGAATTGCCCTATTTCCCTTCCTTCGGCGGGAGCGTCAGCCCGAATACCGAAATCTGGCCCTCTCCGGCGACGTTCATGCGCACGTCGTCAGAATTGGGCAAATAAAGCGTTTTGCAATGTTCGCAGCGGTACACTTCAGCATTGGGACCCCAGGCTTTTTCCACGTCCCCACACTCCTGCTCGAGAACGTCGGCCATATAGAACCAGCGCTTTAGATGGCCGCCACAGAATTTTCCCTTGGCGTTTTTTTCATTGCAAGCACGCTGCCCCACCTTCTTGATCTTTACTTTGTGATGGGGAAGCTGAGGAGGAGTCTGTGTACCGGAACTGACAGTTTCGCTTGTGGCCAAAGAATTTTACCCTCGTAGGCGCGGCCCTGGGCCGCGGGATTGGGCTCGAACAGCTTCATTCTACTCGAAGGGTTTTGCGCGTACCAGACACTGGGCAAGGAACAGACAGGTATAACCCCTCACTGTCGGAGCACCGCCCCGCAGATGACAACCCAGAGCTACAGCTTTCCCTTAGTCACTATTCCCGCTGACCGCAGCGCACCACGCATCCTCGCACCCAGGCCGCGGGCGAACATTAAATCCAGAAATCCTTCCATTTGCCGGCTGAACGACTCACCGTAGCCGTACCACCAGACTTTCTTCATGCCGGGCAGACGGTCGGAATCCAGGTACTTGATGCGGACCATTTCTTCCAGGCCCAAGCGCCCGTGAGTGCGGCCCAGGCCGCTCGACTTCACGCCTCCGTGCGGGGCCTCGCTGATGCCGAAGCAGGAGACCGCGTCGTTCACCATTACCGAGCCGGCGGTAATGCGTCTGGCCAAGGCTTCACCGCGAGCCTTGTCACGTGTCCAGACACTCGCGGCGAGTCCGTATTCGGAATCGTTAGCGAGGCGAATGGCTTCATCGTCGCTCTCGAACTGCATGATTGGCAGCACAGGCCCAAAAGTTTCTTCGCGCATGATGCGCATTTCGTGTGTGACGTCAGCGACCACAGTGGGAGCGTAGAAATTCGGCCCTAGTCCCGGCAGCCGCGACCCACCGACCAGCACGCGCGCACCACGGGCCCGCGCATCTTCCACGTGTGATTCGGCTATGCGCAACTGCCGTTCGTGGATCATTGGCCCGACATCACTTTCGGCATCGAGCCCATTGCCCACGCGCAACCGTTTCGTTTTCGTGACGCACGCTTTGATGAAGCGGTCGTAGGGGCTGCGATGAACATAGCAGCGCTCCACCGACAAACAGGCTTGGCCAGCATTAGCAAACGCGCCCCAGACCGCGCCACTCGAGGCAGTCTCGATGTCAGCGTCGTCGAGGACTAACATGGGATCCTTTCCGCCTAATTCGAGGACGATCGGCAGCAGGCGGGCCGCAGCGATCTGCGCTACCCGTTTGCCAGTGGCCACGCTCCCGGTGAAAATCAGTTTATCGATTTCGGAGTTGATGATTGCCGCGCCAGTAGCCCCATCGCCGACAAGAACCTGGAAAACATTTTTCGGCACACCCGCCGCCTGCAGAAGCGAGGCTAACTCCAGTGCGACCAGCGACGTGAACTCGGAAGGTTTGAGCACGACAGCATTTCCGGTCACCAGCGCCGCCAGAGTTTCGACTGCCGGAATCGAAAACGGGTAATTCCACGGTGAGATCACGCCGATCACACCATATGGCTCGCGCAGAATGCGTCCTGCTTTGGTCTTCATCGCAAGGTTGCGATGCGGCACCGGTTCGTCGCGCAGGAAACTGTAAGCGTTCTCGATACAGAAGCGCGCAGCATCCAAGACGACGAGAACTTCCGTGAGTAGGGCTTCCACGTAGGGCTTGCCGGCTTCCCGCGTGATCAAACGGGCGATGTCGGACTTCTTCTTATGCAACAGATTCTGGAATTCGTGCAGAGTGGCGACACGCCTCCGCGCCCCCAGTTCACTCCACTTCGGCTGGGCTGCACGGGCCCGCGCAACCGCAGCCTGCACTTCCGCTTCGCTCGCGCATTCGAATTCGCGCAGAGTCTCACCGGTGGAGGGGTTGGTGGAAGCCACTTTGCGGGCGGCGATCTGGAGGTCAGTGGCCATCGGGATCAGTCTAGAACAGCTTGGTGTCGGAAGAAACATTAACCGCCGAGATCGCAGAGGACGTCGAGGAAACCGGGGCTATTCGGGTAGGTAGGGTAGGGCCGACTAGCCGGAGGTCATAGCGTCGGAAGAAACATTAACCGCCGAGATCGCAGTGGACGCCGAGGAAACCGGGCTCTTCGGGTAGGCAAAGGGTAGTCCGAGTGGCCAGAGGTCATAGCGTCGGAAGAAACATTTAACCGCCGAGATCGCAGTGGACGCCGAGGAAACCGGGCTCTTCGGGTAGGCTAGGGGTAGTGCAGACTCGGCAGAGGCCATCAGTCGCCGGTTCGCGGGCGAGGGCGCCCGCGCCACACGAGCACTGTGCCACACGAGCACTGCGCCACACGAGCACTCGCGCCACACGAGCACTCGCGCCACACGAGCACTCAATACTCCACAGCGACTAAGTACAGTCCACTTGCCGGGGCGGTCGGCCCCGCGACCGAGCGATCACGGGCCTCCAGGATGTGTCTGATCTCTTCGGCATGCTGTGTTCCCTTACCCACCAGAACAAAGGTTCCCACGAGATTGCGCACCATGTGGTGCAGAAACCCGCTGCCTCGGATCGTGTAAACCAGTTCATCCCCTGCTCGGTCCCACCCGGATGCGAACACGTGCCGCACGTTCGAAAGCTCCTCTCCGTTCTCTTCATTAGTCTTCTCTGGATCGACCGCGGCAAACGAGGTGAAATCGTGCTCGCCGATTACGAATTCACCGGCGCGCCGCATGGCCCCTTCGTCCAGGAGATAGGGATAATGCCATACATAGCGGGAGAGAAATGGCGGACAGATCGGTCCACGATAGATGCGATATCGATAGGTTTTAGCACGCGCTGACTTGCGGGCGTGAAATTCAACGGGCGCCTCGCTGGCCTCAAGCACACGGATTGAATGCGGCAAAATATCATTCAGAGCTTTGACAAAATTTTCTGTCGGGATGGGGGACGCTGTCGAGAACGTGGCTACCTGGGCCAGCGCATGCACTCCGGCATCGGTACGTCCCGAGCCCTGGGGCAAGACGTTTTCGCCAGTCAGCCGTCCAATAGCCGAGGCCAGCATGCCCTGGATGGTGGCCGCCTCTGGCTGTACTTGCCATCCCGAGAACTCGGAGCCGTCGTAGGCCAGCACCAATTTGAGATTGCGCATGCAAATTCCTTCCGAGTCCTCAAGCGCCTGTGGCTCATCTAAGCTGTTTACAAAATTTTACAGAGATTTAGGCAATTTCGGTGGAAGCGGTCAGCAAAAGCGCGCTTCGCGTCGGCTATACTATTTGACTTCCCAGAAACGGAGCGCTTGCTTAGGCACGCGACAGGTTTGGCGTGCTGGGTTGCAAGCTGTGCCGCGCGTCGCGGCGAAACAAGGAACCTTTGTCTCGCATTTTACGTACCAAAAATGCCATTCGGAGCTTCTACTGGCCCCGACATGCGGGCCTTATTCATGGAGATGAGCGAATGCAATTGCCTCGTTTTATTTCTGCTGCCTGGCAAATCGCCGCTATGGTGCTGGCCGGTGCGCTTACCACCATCGGCTGGGCGCAACAGCCTCAGACGGCAGCTCCGGCACAGCAGTCGCAGGCGCCTGCGCCTCAGCCTCAGCAGTTCCAGCTCAAGGATTATTCCAAG
>QIAR01000036.1 GCA_003225595.1 Acidobacteriota bacterium
TTCGAATATTCTCTCAATATCTTTAACCCACGTGAGCCAGATTGCACAAATTGAACCGTTAACCACACGGGTGCGGAACTCCTCTGCCAACCGTAGTCTCTGGTGGCAAGCGGGAATTTTGCTGCTCATCGGCTGGTTGTATTCCTCCATCCTCGTCCATTTAGTCGGACAGTGGTGGCGGGATCCAAACTTTTCGCACGGCTTCTTTGTGCCCGCTTTCTCGTTGTTCGTGCTTTGGCAGGACCGTCCCAGGCTGGCAGCAGTTCGTTTGCGACCCTCGTGGTCGGGGCTTCTCATCCTTGCTTTTGCTCTGTCGGTGCTGGTTGTGGGAGTGCTCGGGGCGGAACTTTTTCTCTCCCGGGTTTCTCTGCTTCTGGTGATCGCGGGCCTTATTGTCTTGTTCGCGGGATGGAAATTCTTCCGCGCCCTGCTATTTCCGTGGGCGTTTCTGATATTCATGATTCCCATTCCAGCCATCATTTTCAACCAGATCACGTTTCCACTTCAGTTCCTGGCCTCCAGGGTAGCGAGTGCAGTTTTGCCACTTGCCGGAGTGCCGGTTCTGAGGGAAGGAAACGTCATTATGCTGCCGGACATGGCCCTGGAAGTGGCGGAAGCCTGCAGCGGCATCCGCTCTCTACTTTCTCTGGCCACCCTGGCCATCATCTACGGATACTTACTTGAGCCTAGGAAAATGATTCGAGTTCTGCTCGCTATGGCCGCTGTTCCTGTCGCCGTGGCGGCAAACAGTCTGCGAATCGTCGGAACTGGACTGCTGGTCCAGTACTGGGATCCGGACAAGGCGGAAGGTTTCTTCCACGCTTTCTCCGGATGGCTGATCTTCGTGGTTTCGCTCGCCATGCTCTTCATCTTGCATCGCCTGCTGCGCCTGCTCTGGCGGGAGAATAGGGAAGCGAAGTGATGCGCTCTCAGCTGCAATTTGCGCTCGCTGCGGTCCTGCTGGCCGGCACCGCGCTTTTTCTCCATGCCCGCAGCCGCAACGAAGTGTTTCCAGCACGTGCGCCGCTCTCTTCCCTTCCTCATGAATTGGGAGGATGGGTTGGATCTGATGTGACCATTCCGAAGGATATTCTCGATATCCTGGGCCCGGGTGAGTTCCTGCTGCGTGTCTATAGAAACCGTTCGGCGAATAATCCGTATGTCGACTTGTTCATGGCCTACTTCCCGACCCAGCGCGCGGGTGACACCATCCACTCGCCCAAGAATTGCCTGCCCGGTGCCGGCTGGTCACCCCTCGAGTCCACCAGAATCACGGTTTCTCTGCCCGGCCACGCGCCCTTTCCCGCGAATCGTTATGTGATCGGAAAAGGAACCGACCGTCAACTGGTGCTCTATTGGTATTGGGCCCACGATCGCGGCGTAGCCAGTGAGTACTGGGCGAAATTTTACCTGGTCACCGATTCCATGCGCATGAACCGCAGCGATGGCGCACTCGTACGCGTAACCACCCCTTTGCACTCCGGTGAAAATCCAGACGCGGCCCAGCAGCGACTGCTGTCGTTTGCCGGTGAAGTAGTCCCACTCCTCGACAACTACATCCCGCGCTGAAAGCGGGGACGGAAGACTTCACACAGGGGCATTGGGACGGGCGAGGACGCCTGTCGCTTCACAAATTAGTTTCTATTGTTTGACCGCGACCAGCTTTTTCACAATCTCCGAGTAGTCTTTCTTCTCCAGTCCGTGCACCTGCTTGTTGTACTCGTCAACTTTGGTCGAGTAATTCATCGAGCAGAACTTCGGGCCGCACATGGAGCAGAAAGCCGCTTCCTTGTAGTAATCGTCGGGCAGGGTTTCGTCATGCATGGAGCGCGCGGTCTCAGGGTCAAGCGAGAGCGCGAACTGTTTTTCCCAATCAAACTTATACCGCGCATAGCTGAGCGCGTCGTCGCGGTCGCGAGCGCCCGGGCGATGACGAGCCACATCGGCGGCATGGGCGGCGATCTTGTAGGCGATGATTCCGTCCTTCACATCCTTTTCGTTGGGCAGTCCGAGGTGCTCTTTCGGAGTCACGTAGCAGAGCATCGACGCGCCGTGCCAGCCGATCATTGCCGCGCCGATCGCGGACGTGATGTGATCGTAGCCGGGAGCAATGTCGGTGACCAGCGGGCCAAGTGTGTAGAAGGGAGCTTCGTAGCAGTACTCGACTTCCTTGTCAACCTGTTCCTGGATCTTGTCAATCGGAATGTGGCCCGGTCCTTCGATCATGACCTGGAGATCATGCTCCCAGGCCTTCTTTGTGAGTTCGCCCAGCGTCTTAAGTTCCGCAAACTGCGCTTCGTCGCTGGCGTCAGCGATGCAGCCGGGGCGCAGGCCGTCACCTAGCGAGAAACTGACGTCGTACTGTTTGAAAATTTTGCAGATATCGTCGAAACGCTCGTAAAGAAAATTCTGTTTGTGGTGGTAGGCCATCCATTGAGCCAGGATCGCGCCACCGCGACTCACGATCCCGGTAATGCGTTTTGCGATCATCGGCAAATACTGAATGAGCACACCTGCATGGATCGTCATGTAATCCACGCCTTGCGCGGCCTGCTCCTCGATGACCTCAAGCATGACCTGGGCGTTGATGTCTTCGACGCGCTTCACACGGGTAATGGCTTCATAAATGGGCACGGTGCCGATTGGTACGGGCGAGTGGCGCAGAATAGCTTCGCGGATCTCGTGAATGTCGCCACCGGTCGAAAGGTCCATCACAGTATCGGCGCCAAAGTGTACAGCCGTGTGCAGTTTTTTGAGTTCCTCGTCAATGTTCGAGGTCACGGCGGAGTTGCCGATATTGGCGTTGATCTTGCACAGCGAGGCGACGCCGATACACATGGGCTCGAGTTCTGGATGATTGATGTTCGCCGGAATGATCATGCGGCCGCAGGCTACTTCATCGCGGACGAGTTCAGGCGAGAGTTTCTCACGGCGGGCTACGTACTCCATTTCCTCGGTGATGATGCCTTTGCGGGCGTAATGCATCTGGGAAAGGTTGCCGTTCGTGTGTTCGGCCTTGCGGCGATCGATCCACGCGGCGCGTGGCTTGGGCACGAGACCGTTACTACTATTGCCGTTTACCGGAGAAGCAGGAGCGCTATTCGGGGGATTCATAACTACACTATCCTCACTACGATTTCCAAAACGCAATTATACGCCGCGTAATGGGAAGCGTCTGAGGCAGCCGCCCTCAGGAATTGGCTTCCGAGCGCAGTTTGGAAATGCTCGTATTAAAATGCAGCGAGCCGCATCTGTACAGGAAAAATCAAAAGATTGAACCGCAAAGTTCGCAAAGATCTCGCAGAGAGAGCCCTTCGCTGCGGCCTCCACAGGTCTTCTTCGTGAGCTCTGCGGTAAGGCTTTTGACCTTTGTGTCCTAACGTTCTTATGTCTTGTCCGTCTAAGCCCCACGAGTCTAAAATCACCCATCTGCTCAAACGAGGTTACCTATGTGCTTGTCCCGATTGCTGCTGGTGTGCTTTCTGCTTTCGACCACCTTCAGTTTTGCTCAGCCGGCTCCTGCTGCCAAACCGGCCCAAGCCGCTAAGGCCGCTCTCGGCTTCAGCGTGGACAACATCGATAAAACGATGAACCCGTGCGTCGACTTCTACCAGTACGCCTGCGGCAACTGGCTGAAGAACACGGAAATTCCTGCTGACCAGCCGGAGTGGGTGAGCTTCATAGAACTCTATGAGCGGAATCTGGTGACCGAGCGTGAAATTCTGGAAAAGGCATCGGTAAATAATCCGGGCCGCAGCGCGGTCGAGCAAAAAATTGGGGATTACTACAGTTCGTGCATGGACGAGAAGGCGGTTGATGCGAAAGGATTGGATGCGCTCAAGTCCGAACTCGACCGCATCTCGGCAGTTAAGGACAAGACTGGGCTCATCGATGCTATCGCCCATGTGCACCTGATCGGGCCAAACCCGCTGTTCAGGTTTTACTCCTCACCCGACCTCCACAATGCAGACATGGTCATCGCTTATGTGGATCAGGGCGGATTGACGCTCCCGGACCGCGATTACTACATCAAAGATGACGCAAAAATGGCGGAGATGCGCAAGCATCTGACTGAGTACGCGACGCAAATGTTTACACTTGCTGGCCGATCGCCTCAGCAGGCGGCCGATTCGGCCCAGACAATCCTGCGTATCGAAACGGCCCTGGCCAAGGCTTCGATGGATCGCACGCTGCGGCGCGATCCCAAGAACCGTGACCATAAGATGAGCCGGGATCAGGCGGCCACGCTGGCTTCCAATTTTTATCTGAATCGTTATTTCACGGCGGTGGGTGCTCCCAGCTTCTCTGATCTCAACGTTTCGAATCCGGATTTCTTCAAGCAGGTGAATGCGGTGGTCGAATCCGAGCCGCTCGACGCCTGGAAAATCTACGTGAGCTGGCATTTGCTGGATTCGGCGGCGCCCTGGCTTTCAAAGCCATTTGTCGACACCAATTTCAAAATGCAGCAATACCTGACTGGACAGGAAAAAATCCAGGACCGCTGGAAGCGTTGCGTGGATTCAACGGATCAGGCATTGGGTGAAGCTCTGGGACAGAAATACGTTGAGCTCACGTTCGGACCTGAGAGTAAACAGCGCATGCTGAAGATGGTGGACGCACTGGAGAAGGCGCTGGACCAGGACATTCACGGTTTGCCTTGGATGTCCGAGGACACGAAGAAGCAGGCCAAGATCAAGCTGCAAGCAATCCGCAACAAGATCGGATATCCGGACGTTTGGCGGGACTATAGTTCTCTGAATATCGAGCGCGGTGACTTACTGGGGAATTTCCTGCGCGCCAACGCATTTGAGTCGAAGCGCCAGATCGTGAAAATCGGCAAGCCCCTTGACCGCAAAGAATGGGGCATGACGCCGCCTACGGTGAACGCGTACTACAGCGGTTCGCACAATGAAATCGTATTTCCCGCTGGCATTCTTCAGCCACCCTTTTTTGACCAAAAAATGGATGATGCCATCAACTTCGGCGGAATCGGCGCCGTCATCGGCCACGAGTTGACCCATGGCTTTGACGATCAGGGGCGAAAGTTCGATCCGCAGGGCAATCTGCGGGACTGGTGGACCGAACAGGATGGCAAGGAATTTGAGAAACGCGCAGGCTGCATTGCCGACGAGTACGGTAGTTTCGTTGCGGTCGATGATCTGAAACTTAACGGCAAGCTCACGCTCGGCGAGAACACTGCCGATAACGGCGGCGCGCGTATCGCGCTGATGGCACTGCGCGAGATGCTTGCTCAAGATGGCAAAAGCGGCGAAAAGAGCGACGGCTATATGCCAGAGCAGCGCTTCTTCCTTGGCTATGGGCGGGTGTGGTGCGAGAAGCGGCGCCCGGAGTTCTCCCGCATGCTGGTGAGTGTCGACCCGCATTCGCCAGGGCGTTATCGGGTGAACGGCGTGATGCAGAACATGCCGGAATTCCAGCAGGCATGGGGTTGCAAAGCGGGACAGCCAATGGTGCGGCAAAACGCCTGCAGGGTGTGGTAGGCAGTTGCCGAACGGTTTCGTCGAGTGGTTGGAATCCACCGTATTCAATTACGAATGGGCCAGGATGTGCTTGTTTCCATCGATCCTCAACTCAAGAAACAGTGCCCGACGCTCCAGGTCGCGTGTGTTCGGGGCACGGTTACTGTCAGCAAGTCGCCTGATGCACTTGTAAAGCTCTTGAACGCCCGTGCTGAGCAGGTATCCGGTAGTTTCACCTCTCAAGATATAGCGTCGAATTCTGAGATTACCGCCACCGGGGAAGCGTACAGGAGATTGGGGAAGGACCCTTCCAGGTACAGGGGATCGGCGGAGGCACTCTTCCGCCGGCTAGGATCCGGCAAAGCGCTTTACTTCATTAACAATTTAGTGGACGTAAATAACCTGATATCGCTAGAAAGCTTCTTGCCCGTGGGATCTTACGACTTAGCCAAAATCACGAATCCGATTGTCTTCCGGATTGGTAAGGCAAGAGAATCCTATAAGGGAATTGGGAAAGATCTGATCAACATTGTTGACCTGCCGGTTTTTGCCGATCGTAGCGGGCCGTTCGGTAGCCCGACCAGTGATTCCGAACGCGCCATGATCACCCAAGCGACCAGGAACTTCGCGATGATGATCATCTCATTTGCTGGAACCGCCGATTTGACCGTTTGGGCTGGACGCGGCATCGAGCTTCTGAGCAACCATGCGAGTGGTGGCAACCTGAGTTTCGAGATCATTCAATAATTACTGAAAGCCCGTGTTCTATTGAGTATTGAATAATATAGTGACATTCTTCACTTCCTGTGCTATCGTCCGTCTATGGGAAACACAGCAGGAGTTCGGCGAGACTTTCAGGCACTGGAGCAGCGGCGCTTACGGGGGGCGCGGCTATTGGGGAACGGAGTCCCTCAGTCCGAAGTGGCACGGCAGGTCGAGGTGCATCGGCAGTCGGTCAGTCGCTGGGCACAACAACTGGAGGTAGCCGGGCTGTCGAGTTTGAGGAAAGCGGGCGCGCCGGACGCAAACCTCGCCTCGGTGGGGAAGACCGGAAGAAGATCGAGCGTGGGCTGAAGCGCGGGCCGGAAGCGCTGGGTTACGAAACCGGTTTGTGGACGGCGTGGCGGGTGGCGCACCTGATCGAGGAGGAATGCGGGGTCCACTACCACGCCTCGCAGGCTTGGCGTATTCTGCGGCAGTTGGGATGGAGCTGTCAGCGTCCCACCGGGCGCGCCCTGGAGCGGGATGCAGAGAAGATCCGGCGGTGGAAGCAGAAGCGCTGGCCGGAGATAAAAAAAAAGCCCGCCAGGAAGGCCGCACCATCGTCTTCATCGACGAAAGCGGACTGAGCCAGCGCCCGCACCGCTGCCGCACCTGGGCGCCCCGTGGACAGACGCCGGGGTTGCAGTATCACTTCAACTGGAAGACGCTGTCGGCGATGGCGG
>QIAR01000790.1:0-346 GCA_003225595.1 Acidobacteriota bacterium
CTTCCGCAGGGCCCGGTTGACGGCCCGGGTCTCGGCCACCCGCATCTCCGCGCCGTGCACAAGAGGCGAAACGTTGGAAACGTCGGCATCGCCATAACCAACGAATCCTTTGCAGTCTCGTGACGTGAATACCGTTGCCTCAAATACCCATCGGCCGTGGTTTGGGTCGCAGAAGTCGCGGACCGGTTGAACGCGGATACCCGAACAGCGTTTGCTGCGCGCTAGCCTCAACAGGCCGGCGTGCGTCACATACCAGCACCCCTCCAGCAATATCAAGTCCCCCAGTGCAACGCAAAGCAGGTGGTCGGTCGTGAGTTTCTTCAATAAGCCCACGGCCCTACCGCCA
>QIAR01000790.1:397-1886 GCA_003225595.1 Acidobacteriota bacterium
CATCGTTAGCATGGCGCCCGGAGGGAATAGCCTTCCTCTTATCTGTGGTACTCATCCAGCCAGCTCCCTTCTTACAATACCGCTATGGTATCAAAAATACTATACCATAGCGGTAAGGTATAGACAAGACAAGTTTTTTTTGCGTGCAATCTGGCTTAAGCTGTAGCGAATGGCGAAGAAGAAAGCAAAGAATCCACATGCCGTGGCGCTAGGAAGACTCGGTGGGCGCAAAGGCGGGAAGGTCCGATTCTCCAAGCTGACGCCCGAACAAAGAAGCGAGCTCGGACGCAAGGCGGTTCTAGCCCGGTGGGCCAAACAGCGGAAGAGCAAGTCGTCAGCCAGTGTAATCCGACCGGACAAAGAAGGAGCTTGACATCGAGCGAACAAAAAGCGAATACGTGGGGATGGACAAATCCTAAGGAATCCGCGCATGGGGAGTGGGCCCATCTCGATCACAACGCTTTGGGGAAAGCCTCCCCTGTGGTGCGTCTGTCAGGACTCTCAAGCGCAGGTTTGTGCAACCTGGTTGCACGAACCGCACACGATAACTTTTGTGGCCGCCTCAGTAGCGCTGCCCTGAGGTGGCCTCGCGCTCAGGAGAATATAGGCTTCCAGGGCTTTAACCTGGAATGGGGAAGCCGCACCCGGGAAGCCGCACACATGAATGAAAAGAAACGCCGTCGAGATCAGAGTGCAGTGTTACAGCGAGCTCGCACAATCATATGTATCCCAAGCGTAAGCCCGTAGATGTTTCAAACCACGAACGCCCGGTAATCAATGTAAATACAAATTTGGACAATTCCGGTGATTCCAGCGATGTCCGAGATAAACATCAACCTGAACCTCAGGCGGCGCGCCCGCGTCTGGGCGTCTCCTCATGACTTCCGTAACTAGCTCGTCAACCCAAACTCTTGGCGTCTTGCTTATAATTTTCTGAGCTTAGGGATTTCTGACTAAGTTCGCTGAGTTCGTTCATCGATAGAGGGAACGAGGGAGCAACAGGTCGTCTCGCTCATCCAGCCGGGCGAAACGCTCGGGGCTCTAAAGTGCATATGGCTGCCATTGAAATTATCGGTTTGGAAAAAACTTACAGTGTGGGCTTCTGGCGCAAACGGCCGAAGCGCGCGTTATTGCCTTTACACCTGGGCGTGGAGGAAGGCGAAATTTTCGGCTTTCTTGGTCCGAACGGCGCCGGAAAGACGACGACTTTGAAGCTGCTCATGGGTCTGGTATTCCCCACGAGTGGCTCGGCGCGCATTTTGGGTATGGAATGGACTGACCCGAAGGTCAAAGCGCAGATCGGGTTCCTCCCGGAGCAGCCTTACTTCTACGATTACCTGACTGCGCGGGAGTTGCTCGAATATTACGCGCAGCTCTCGGGAGTTCCGGCCAAAGAACGCAGACCACGGGTAGACGCCGTCCTGCATCGGGTTGGCTTGCCCGATGTCGGCGGGGTGCAGTTGCGCAAGTTCTCCAAGGGCATGCTGCA
>QIAR01000037.1 GCA_003225595.1 Acidobacteriota bacterium
CGGGTGAGACAGGCGGCGAGACGGTCACGATAAAAATTCGGCCGTTGCGGGTTCAATCGGATGCACGCGAATCTAGAGACTGACCAAGAGCGAGCACCGCAGGCGTTTCCTGATTACAAATCCCCATGGTTCTCCATCCCATAGAATCGCAATCAAAATGAGGCGTCAGCCGAGGCCGAACAGACGAAAGCGTCTGTCCTTGGGCAATCCTCGAACACTCGAGATACTGGTGGCCGCGCCATTCCGGCTTGGGAAGCAGTTGAACGAAAGCAGAAGCGAGAAGCCAACGCGTGGTGGCTGGTTGCGCAGTCGGACCACGCCGCGCTGTCGGGCGACCTAGCCGCAAACCTTTCATCTCCATTCTTTCCCAAGCTCGACACAGATGTTGTGCACGCGATCTCGCTGCACGATGCAGGCTGGGCGCAGTTTGACGGAGGGGACGAGCAGGTGAATGGACCACGTCCGGGTAAAATCTTCTGGGCACCGAAGATCAGCGATCAAGGCAAGCCGCTTTCATTCCTGGAAGTGAGGCCAGCGGAATTTCTCCGCGCATGGAGCAACTCAATTGCTTGTGCAGAGAAAGCTTGTGCGATTGGCGGAATCGTGGTGAGCGTACACTTTTCGCGTCTGGCAGAGAGTCGCCTGCGAGCCGGGGGCGACACGCCCGACGACACCCGGAGCATTCGGGCGTTTGTTTCGAGCCAGGCCGAGCGGCGGTCGGCGAGAGCGAATGGCCGCTCTGCGGAGGAAATCGACTTGCTGGTAGATGTTCTGCAGTTCTGTGACCTGCTTTCTCTTTACTTGTGCTGTGGTGCACAGGAGCACGTGCAATTTCCGCAGACGTTTAATGGCCGTACAATTCGGTTGCTTCGAGAAGGCGAGATGCTCCGCACCGAGCCGGCGTTGTTTGGCGCTGGAGTGAGCCTGGGAGTCAGGGCACGACTGTATACGGTTTCGGCAGATGAAATGAACGTGACGACTATCCCGTTCTTGCTGGCGTAGCTCATAATCTAAAGCCTTGCTCGATGACATCTTGCCGAGCTGACCTCGGCCCGGGCAGCCGGGGTCCGCTGTCCCTGTGTTTCGTGCACATCTTTCTTCGGTGCTACTTCTGTGCTGGGGTATCGGCAACGATCGCTTCGATGATGCGGTCGGTCGTGTCGGTGATGCGCTTACTAGGAAGATTGAAATTGTTTGAGAGTATCGAGAAGGCGATCTGCTGGCTGCTGTTAGTCTTGGCATAACCGGAAAGCGCCTTAACTCCTCCCAGAGAGCCGGTTTTGGCGTAAACCCGTCCTTGGAGCGCGTTCTTGAAGCGATCAGAGAGAGAGCCGTCCACGCCGGCGACGGGGAAAGTGCCGCGGTAGATATTGCCCCAGGGTTGTGCCGCCGCGTAACGAAGTAGCTGGACGACCGCATGCGGCGTAACCAGGTTCTGACGTGAGAGGCCGGAGCCGTCATAGAAGAGGTACTGGTCGCTCGGCACGCCGGCTTGGGCTAGAAATCCGCGGAGAACTTCCAGTCCCCCTTCGATGGTGCCAGCCGTGCCTTTTTCGCGGCCCAGGAGTCGCAGCAGAATTTCCGCGTGCAGATTCTGGCTCACCTTGTTGATCACGCGCACATCCTCAATGAGAGGCTTGGAGTCATTACTGGCCAGGACCAAAGGCTGATTCATCTGCAGTGGACGGAACTGATTATCGTCCCCCCCGCGCGAGGGCGCTATGGCCGTGACACTGAAGGTCGAGAGGCTGGCCAGTTCAGTATGGTGTGTTCGTTGCCGGCCATAAACGGCAATGCCGCGCCTTTCGAGCAGGCTCCGAAAAAGCTTCGCCGCAAATTCCGCCGGATCTTCGATCGCGAGTGCCTCGTTCGCGCCCTGGTCATCCATTGGCATGTTGCCCCACAAGGTGAGAACTGTCGATCCAGGCTCGCGGTTGATGAAAATTTTTCGGCCCGCGCCGGGAGGCGTGGTGATGATGCGGTTATCGATGCGGTAATAATCGGCGAACGGCGTCACGTTTACGAACGCCCGCTCGCCGGCGCGGTCAGCGGGCAATATGTTTACGAACAAGACGTTGTCGTTGATGGTCAGGGCTGAAACCGGAGCTCCGTCACCCCATACAAGGTCGTCCTGGCTCCAACCTTCTCCATAACGCTCGAAGGCGAAATAGGAATCGTCAGCGACAATGTCACCATCCACATATTTCACCCCTTTTTGCACCAGCGTGTCGGCCAGATTCTCCAGCACCTGGATGGGATGGTCATTGCGCTCGGTGTGCAGATCGTAAGGGAGTTCGCGCCCAGAGAGATTTGGGTCACCCCGCCCCATCAGCACAAGATCACCAATGAGACGCCCGTGCTTATCCAGTGCTCCAGTAGTTTCAACCGTAGTATGGAATTTGTAATCGGGCCCAACCAAGGCGAGCGCCGCTGCGGTAGTGAAGAGCTTGGTGTTCGAGGCCGGCGTAAAAAGTTTATCGGCATTTTGCGCGTAGAGAATCCGGCCACTGGGGAGAGAAACGACCTCAATGCCCCAGAAGCCCCGCGCGAGATCGGGATCGGACAGTACCGCGGCGATGCGCGCCGGGAGAGGCTTGATTCCGCCTGCGTAAAGCTGCGCAGTCAGCAGCAGCCAAACGATCTGAACTAGAAAGGAGCGCGCCCGGCGCATGGCGTAGATTCTAACACTTAGCTAGAAAAATCAGCATTCCGCCGCATCCGGGGTAGTTAGTGTGACTTGGCGGAAGTTCTCGCGGGGCGTTCTCTTTTGGGGAGACTCCTTGGTCTTCGGCTTTGCAGCCTTGTTCGTCGTAAGGAACGATAGATTAACTGGCGTGCCTGGACTTATTCTCGTGCATGGTGAGCAGGCGGTTGATTCGTTCAAGAAGTGCCGCTAGTTTTTTAGGGTTTCTTTCCTCTTGGGCCATTTCGCACAGTTTCCGCCAGCCCTGCGGTTCTTGCTCTTCTGAGTGAGTCATTGGGGGAGCCTCTCTTCGGGCAAGACAAGCCTACTCCTTAGGTGCTGGAATAGCCATGCCTGTGGATTTCGGCAACTCCTCACGCGAAAGCCGCATTTGATCGGGGCCTCGACGGAGGATGACTGCCCATGGGCGGTTGGTGAATGAGGCAGATACGCTTACTCAGAAAAGCCTGCTTCCGTAGTTTAGAATTTGGCGGATGCGGCCCGTTTTCCAATGGAACATCGGATCACGCACGCTGGAATTGGGCAAGCGCACGCTGATCATGGGAGTCGTCAACGTCACGCCCGATTCTTTTTCCGACGGTGGTATGTATCTGGATCATGATCAGGCGGTGAAGCACGGGCTGCGGTTGTTGGACGAGAGCGCGGATATTATTGACGTAGGCGGGGAATCCACAAGGCCGGGGGCACGGGTGCTGGCGGGTTCTTCTGAAAAAAAGGGCGATTCATCATCCGCGCGAATGGTGCCGCGGATCCGGACTGCGGTCACTGAGAAAGAAGAGTTGGACCGAGTGATCCCCGTCATCTCGACCCTGAAAGAGAAGCGGCCGGAGGCAGTAATCTCGGTAGATACCTACAAGACGACGGTGGCGCGAGCAGCAGTCGAGGCGGGCGCGGAGATTGTAAATGACGTGAGTGGTTTCCGCTGGGATCCCCAAATGGCGAAGACAATCGCGGAGCTGAAGTGCGGGGCGGTGCTCATGCACATGCGCGGACGCCCGGAAGAATGGCGCACGCTGCCGCCGATCGGTGATCCGGTGCTGCTCGTAAAGCGCGAACTGAAGCAATGGGCGGAGGATGCGGTGCTCGCCGGTGTGAAACGAGAGCGGATGGCCCTCGATCCGGGATTCGGCTTCGGAAAGAAATTCGAAGAAAACTACCCATTGCTCGCGCGCTTCGAAGAGTTGCAAGCGTTGGGCTTTCCACTGCTGGTGGGTACATCACGAAAATCGTTCATCGGGAGGACACTGGCACGCGACGGGCAGGATGTGCCAGTGGGCCAGCGGCTCTACGGAACGCTGGCTACGCACACGGCGTTGATCCTGAAGGGGGCGCATGTAATCCGCACGCATGATGTGCCGTCGGGAGTGGAGGCGGCGCGGGTGGCGGACGCGATTCTGGCTGCCGCTTAACGACCTCTCTTTGATTTCATCAATACTCACAGTACGGCACCCCGGACTCACACAACCACAGCGGCCTGCATAGAAAGGCAGTGCTTGGTCGCTCCCTAACTGACAAGTGAGAACTGTTTAGTACTTCGGCACCTTCGGATCGACTCGGTCAGCCCACGCCAGGATGCCGCCCGCAAGATTTCGCACCTTGCGGAAGCCTGCCTGGCGCAGGAAGTCCACTGCTTTCGCGCTGCGTACGCCAGAGCGGCAATGCGCCACGATCTCGCGGCTGGAATCGAGCTCGTGCACGCGTTTGGGAAGTTCGCCCAGCGGAATCAGGTGTCCACCGATGTTGCAAATCTGATATTCGTGAGGCTCGCGGACGTCGAGCACGAAGATGTCTTCTCCGGCATCGAGTGCCCGTTTGAGTTCTTCCACCTGCATCTCAGGCACGTTTGATGTCACCAGCGTTTCCTCGCCGCGGATTCCGCAAAATTCATTGTAGTCTATCAGCCTGCTGACGGTCGGATGCGTGCCGCAGACGGGGCAGTCCGGGTTCTTGCGCAACTTGAGTTCGCGGAACTTCATACCCAGCGCGTCAATCAGCAGCAGGCGACCGATGAGCGGCTCGCCTTTGCCGAGGATCAGCTTGATGACTTCCGTGGCCTGTATCACACCCACCAATCCGGGCAGGATGCCGAGCACCCCGCCCTCCGCGCATGAAGGAACGAGTCCAGGCGGTGGCGGTGCGGGATATAGACATCGGTAGCACGGACCTTTCTTCGTGGCGAAGACACTTGCCTGTCCTTCAAACCGGAAAATTGAACCGTAGATGTTCGGCTTGCCGGTGAGCACGCAGGCATCGTTCACGAGGTAGCGAGTTGGGAAATTGTCGGTGCCATCGGCGATGATGTCGAAATCGGCGAAGATCTCGAGCGCGTTCTCGCTGGTCAGCTTTGTCTCAAAAGTCCGAATGTTTAGAAACGGGTTAATCGCCTTCAGCTTTTCAGTCGCTGAATCGAGCTTCTTGCGTCCCACGTCAGCGGTCGTGTGGATAATCTGGCGCTGAAGATTCGTGTAGTCCACCACATCGAAGTCCACGATGCCGAGGGTACCCACGCCGGCGGCGGCAAGATAAAGCGCCAGCGGAGAGCCGAGCCCGCCCGCGCCGATACAGAGCACACGCGCCGCTTTCAGCTTTTGCTGCCCCTCCATGCCGACCTCTGGCATGATCAGGTGGCGCGAGTAACGGAGAATCTCTTCATTGCTAAGAGTAATGGCTTCGGGTTTAGCTTCGGTTAGGGTGGTCATGTGGACCTCAACGAAAATCTCAAATTTAGGGAATCACGCACTGACGAACTAGCGGAGGCAACAACAGGACGAGCGACAACAGCAAGGGACGGACATTCGAAATTCCGTAAATCGTGGCATCGTCGTGTCACAGCCCCCGGCGATCGAGGGCACAATAGAAATATTATCATTCTCGCTGACCGCAGTCGCTTCTTTCTGCAGGTAACGAATGTCTTCGTCATTCAGGTAAACATTTACGAAGGCGCGCAGTTTGCCGTCATCCGTGTAGAGGTGACGGCGCAGGTCAGGATGCTTGACAATAAGTCCGTTCAGCGCCTCACCTACTGTGGACGCCTGTACCGCTACAGTATCTTGCTTATTTGCGTATTGCCGAAGCGGAGTTGGAATGTGTATTTTCATCTTCATACCACTCATTCAAATAAAGACGCGTCCATCGGTACGGCGGATTCAAGCACTTGTGCCTTGAATCGCCGTGGTGGTGTTTATGTTCTCGTCCCCCGTATAACTATCTCTGTTTCCCACGCATCGGCAGGTGAAGTTGAACAAGGGGCGCTAGGGTCGATCCCAACGCTGGCGTGAGAGCCGTGTGGCGAGGCTATGAGATTTCGATCTTTTCCTCCGAAAATTTCTTGTCGTTTTCGTCGTTGCCGGAGAGCTCAAACGAAGTTGTTGTTTCAGCTTTCCCTTTTTTCACGCTGGTGATCGCGTACGAACAGCCGTACCAATGTGCCTCGGCCAAGTCCGTTTGCGACCAGCGAGCGCGATGGTCGGGATGCGAGTGGTAGAAGCCGA
>QIAR01000038.1 GCA_003225595.1 Acidobacteriota bacterium
GAGACGTAGCAAGCTACGTCTCTACGGACCGGTTGAAGGGAAAGACAAGTTGCCAGCTCGACAAGGGCGGCTTCCCGACGGTCCGTAGTTTCTCATCGCCTGCTTCGCAGAAGCTTCACTGCTCAGCCAAAATAACAGCTATTAGTTAGCTGCAGGTTCTCTTAGTTCTTCGTTGATTTTTTCTTTCCGAACTTTGTTTCCACGCTCGCTCCGATGCTGGCCAGCATCTGCTTAGCCGGCTCCGCATACT
>QIAR01000039.1 GCA_003225595.1 Acidobacteriota bacterium
AGCTTCAACTGGAGCGGCGCGGTCTGACTCTTGCCGTCAACGGTTAGCCGGACCTGGTACTGCCCTGGCACTGCGAGCGGTCCGCGCGCACCGTCCTTGTACTCGAATAAGTAGTAATCAGGCACCCGGCTCGCGCCCTCGTAACGCAGATCCCAGAGAAAGCGATTCAAGCCAGCTTCCGCCTTGACCTGTTTCTCCGGTTTCTTGTCATCGGGATCAAGCGGCTCCTCCAGTGGTTCCATCTTGTTGCTGGAGTATTTCCGGATCACATTCCCAGCCGCGTCCAGAATTTCGATTGTGGTCTCTCCCTTGGGCGCCTGTTTCAGATAATAATAGATCACCGCACCGGGAGGGGGATTTTGACCCACCAGGATTGGTTTGGGCACGTCCTGAATATCAACGTTGTGCATACGGTAGGCGGTTGCCGGTTTGTACAGGTAAACTTCATTCTTGGCGACCTCATCCGTAAACTGCCGAAGCGGGGTGACATCGTCGAGAATCCAGAATGAACGTCCGTGAGTGGCAAGCACCAGGTCATCGTTCTTCACAACTAAGTCGTGGATCGGTGCAGTGGGGAGATTGAGTTGCAGCGGACGCCAATCAGCGCCATCATTGAATGACACATAGACGCCGGTTTCTGTACCGGCATAGAGCAATCCCTGCTTCTTGGGATCTTCGCGGACCGCGCGCACGAATGTAACCTCGGGAATGCCTTTCGTGATCTTCATCCAGGTCTTACCATAGTCGTTTGTCTTGTAGGCATAGGGTCGCAAATCATCGAGTTGGTGGCGATCGACTGCGAGGTACGCCGTGCCGTCGTCATGCAGCGAAGCATCGATCTGGCTGACCCGGCTCCACTCCGGTAGATCTTTCGGCGTAACGTTTGTCCAGTTCTTGCCGCCATCGCGCGTGATGTGGACAAGCCCATCGTCTGTGCCCACCCAGATCAGGCCCTTTGTAATTGGCGATTCGGCAGCCGCGAACACCGTGTCGTAATACTCCGTTCCGGTATCGTCGATCGTAATCGTCCCGCCAGATGGCTGCTGCTTGCTCTTGTCATTGCGGGTCAGGTCGGGACTGATCGCCTCCCAATGCACGCCGCCATCAGTTGTCTTAAACACGCGCTCTCCACCGTAATAGAGCGTGTTGGGATCATGTGGCGAGATCAAAATCGGTGCGGTCCACTGAAAGCGATGCTCGAGATTGGCTGCGCCGTGCCCGTCGGAGAGCTCCGGCAACACCGCGATATTTCTGATCTGTCCCGTGCGCTTATCGAATCGAGTCAGATTTCCCTCATAATCACCGGCATAAACAATGTTGGGATCCGGAGGATATGGCGCGATGTACCCTGCTTCCCCGCCGCCCACGGAATACCAATCGGCGCGACTGATCGCGCCTTCATCGCTGCGGCTGGCGATGGCAATCGTGCTGTTGTCCTGCTGCGCGCCGTAGACGTAGTACGGCGCCCGAGTATCGGTGGTGACGTGGTAGAACTGCGCGGTCGGCTGATTCTCTTGCAGCGTCCAGGTCTTGCCGCCGTCAAGCGTGACAGTCGCTCCGCCGTCATTCGAAGCAATCATGCGGCGCGGGTTTTTGGGATCAATCCAGAGTCCGTGGTTGTCGCCGTGCGGAACCTTAACCTTGTTGAAGGTGCGCCCACCATCGGTCGATCTATAGAAATCCACGTTCAGAATGTAGGCCGTGTTGGGGTCCTGCGGATCGGCGATAACGTGCATGTAGTACCACGGACGTTGGGTGAAGCTGTGGTTGCCATTCACGAGTTGCCAAGTCTCCCCACCGTCGTCCGAGCGGTAGAGCCCGCCTTCCTTGGCTTCAATCAGCGCATAAGCACGCTCGGAATTGGCGGCAACCGCCACACCGATGCGCCCGTACGGACCCTTCGGCAGCCCATGTTCTTGTAATTGCTTCCAGCTGGCTCCACCATCACTTGAACGATAGAGCCCGCTGCCCGGGCCGCCGCTAGAGAGACGCCAGGGCATGCGCCGTGCCTGCCATAGTGAGGCGAACAAAATATTTGCGTTATGGGGATCGAATGCGATATCAATGCCGCCCGTGTTCTCGTCCTTAAACAGAACTCTCTCCCAATTCTTGCCACCATCGCTGGTACGGAAAATTCCACGCTCTGTATTTGGCCCGAATGGGTGCCCCAGCGCCGCGACAAAGACGATGTCCGAATTCTTGGGATTGACAATCACCTTGCCAATGGCACGGGTATCGCGCAGGCCAACATTCTTCCATGTCTTGCCGCCGTCGACCGATTTGTAGACTCCATCACCGTGAGAGATGTTTCCTCGGATGCAGGCTTCCCCCGTGCCTACGTAAATAGTGTTGGGGTCAGACGCCGAAACGGCGACACTGCCGATCGAAGAAGTGCCCTGCTTATCGAAGACCGAGGCCCACGTTGTCGCGCCATCAGTGGATTTCCAGACGCCACCTCCCGTCGAGCCGAAATAATAAATATTCAGATCACCGGGAATGCCCGCGGCTGTAAGTGAGCGTCCGCCGCGAAACGGACCTATTGGGCGATACTTCATTCCCTTGAAGAGCGGATCTTCATGCTCACTCTTTTCAGGCTCTTCGGTTTTCGCGGAAGTCGCTATCTTTTGTTCCGGCTTTCTTGTTCCTTCGGTTTGTTTCTGGGCGAGCACGACGCCGCCGCACGCCCACAGAATAGCCGCCAATACGAACCAATTCATCGTGACTTGAGTCAGAGATTTGCCAGACATCTGCTTGTTTTCTCCGGGGAAGCGTGTGAATCACCTATGTTAATGGCAGAAGGGGCTGGGGGAAACCACTTTAATTGTCCCTCCATCATGCAAGTAAGAACGCAACCGAGCGAATCTATCGGTAGTGTCCTATTGGTCATACCAATCTATCCTTGCTTGTTGCCCATTAGAAGTTTCCGAGCTGCTTCCAGTTCCTTGCGCTTATCGGCATCTACTCTGGGGTAGGCCAGATCCAGACCTTCGAGTGTGTCAACCACCGCCTCCGCCACCACCAGCCGGGTGAACCATTTGTGGTCCGCTGGAACCACATACCACGGCGCTTCAGGGGCCGCCGTTTTGCGGATCATATCCTCATAGGCTCCCATGTAGTCGTCCCAATATTCGCGTTCGTGAATGTCGGCTATCGAGAATTTCCAATTCTTTTCGGGTTGGTCGAGGCGTGCTAAAAATCGTTGCTTCTGTTCTTTTTTCGAGACGTTCAGAAGGAACTTTCGAACAATGATGCCATTGCGGGTCAGGTACTTTTCAAACGCGCAAATATCCTCAAAGCGGTGGTCCCAGATCTTCTTGGTAATCAGCGAGGGTGGGATCCTCTCGTTCTTCAACAATTCCGAATGGACACGAACCACCAGCACCTCTTCATAATAGGACCGGTTGAAAATGCCAATTCGTCCACGTTCTGGAACAGCGCGCATGGTGCGCCACAAGTAATCATGATTCAGTTCCTCGGTCGAAGGAGCTTTGAACGAGTAGACTTGACAGCCTTGCGGATTCACGCCCGACATGACGTGCTTGATGACGCTGTCCTTGCCGGCTGCATCCATCGCCTGCAGAATCAGCAGGAGGGCCCACCGGTCCTGCGCATAAAGTTTGTCCTGCAACTCGCTCAATTGCGCGACACCCTTCTCCAAGGCGGCGGTGGCCTGCTCTCTGGAACGCAATTTGCCGGTGTCTGCAGGGTCGAAATCTCTCAACCGAAACTGCTTCCCATCTTCGACCCGATAAGTCGCACAAAATTTTCCCGGCTTTTTCATGGTTGGCCCCTCCGACATCAGGCGAAAACGCGCCTGAATGGAAGAAAAGAAATGAAGTGTACACCACGTGGCAAACCTGGCAGGCCATAAGGTGGAGTTCGAGAGGAGGGTGCTTCAGGAAAATTCGTGTGAGCAGGAATCTGAGCTCGGAGGATCGGTATCTCTTAGATCAGTTCAATGAAACGTAGATTCACTCTGACAATACCGCTTCGGGCAGAGTCATGGCACTCTACTGGTGAACGGTTCGGGAAGCGCGGTAACCAGCCGAGCGGTTCAGGTCTGCTGTGGAGTTCCTACCCCGCGAGAACACCGCAATCCGGATCGACGACTCAAACTGCCCTTTCAGGCTGCCGATCCGGCGGATGCCGGGGGTAATCCGAGCACCTCAGCTTGGATGATGTTGTTCCGAATCGCGTACAGCACTAGTTCGCTCACGGAGTGAATGTTCAGCTTGCGCATTATGTTGCTTCGGTGGGTTTCAGCGGTCTTGACGCTCAGGTCGAGCATCGAAGCCACCTCTTTGGTGCTCTTTCCCTCGGCCAGAAGCTGAACAATTTCCCGCTCTCGAGGCGTTAACGTGGGCAGGGTTGGAGCCTTGTGGCTGCCTTGCAGGTAACCATTCAAAACCATTTCGCCAACTTGCGACGTGAAAAATGTCCGGTGTTGCTGTAGCGCATCTACCGCTGCAAGCAGATCGCGAGCCGCATCGGACTTAAGCACGAAGCCGCGAGCGCCGACCTCCAAGACTTCTCGAACCACCTGCTCGGACTCGGTGATCGTAAGGATAAGGATGCGCTGGCGTGGCTCGTTCTGCAGAATCTGGCGTGCGGCGGCCAAACCGTTGAGATTCGGCATTCCGATGTCGAGGATGACAATGTCGGGCTTCAACTGCTTTGTCTTTTCGACTGCGTCACGTCCATCGGCAGCCTCGCCGCAGACTTTCCACCCGTCGTGCGATTCCAGGAGTACACACAAGCCACGACGAACGACTTCATGGTCATCAGCAACTAAAATTCGAAGTGCCATCACCCACCTCCAGAACGGAGCGCAGTTTCGGAGCGTGAACCTCAGACCTGGAATCCAGTGCGGACCCATCCCCTGAATAGCACGCAATTTGCCAAAACTAAGTGCTTGTTGGCACGAATGCTCTTGTGCCATTCGACTCGTAATTCTGTCCCGCGGATTGTACTACTTACCTAAACTAACGGAAATGCTTTAACGCGCCTGATAATTCTTACACAGCAGGCCGCAACCACAAAACCGCGGGCAGTCAAGTCATCAAGCCAGAATCCGCCCGCAGTCATCCACCGACAATGAGGCACGCGTTTATCGCCCGAGTGGCGAAACTGACAGACGCACGGGACTCAAAAGAGTCTGCCCTCATTCGCCTTTGGACAGGCAAGTCTTTTACATCAACTACTTACGAATCGCGCTCCCAGTTCGCCTGTTGTTTGGTGCTGTTCCATGATGGTCGACTTAGGTCGTCACATTTGGGTCACGTTTAACGCCGCCTTCCCTCAGAAAGATGCTAGAAGCAAAACGGGCCAGGAAAGTGTTGAGTGCCGCACCTTCCCGGCCCCCCCGGCTGGAAAATTTCAGACTATTCGCGCGGCCTGCGCATACATCTAGCTCGCTGGTGACGCTGCACGAATCGCCGGGTGGCCTAAGGCCAGCCTGGAAATAGCCTCGCTACTGGGCAATCGCGCTGGCTGTAGTGGAGAAGGCGGTATCGGAGTTTGCTCCGATCAGACGTATGGTACCCACCACAAGGACCAAGATTACCGCCAGCACTACTGCGTATTCGGCGATATCCTGACCTTGATCGTCTGACCAGATTCTGCGAATAAAATCTGACATTCTTTCCTCCGGGGGTTTGGGCTGAGTTAAAGCTGGGCTGGCGACGCTGCACGATCGCCGGGGTGGCCTAGGCCAGCCTGGAAATAGCCTCGCTACTGGGCAACCGCGCTGGCTACACTGGAGAAGACGGTATTGGAGTTTGCTCCGATCAGACGTATGGTACCCACTACAATGACTAGGATTACCGCCAGCATTACGGCGTATTCGGCGATATCCTGACCTTCATCGTCTGACCGGATTCTGCGAATAAAATCTGACATTCTTCTCTCCGGGTTTGGGCTGAGTTAAAGCAAGGCTGGCTTAAAACTAGGCTGGGTTAATTACAGACATCTTCACAGACTAGCGCCCAAGTGGTCAAGTACCACTTCCTGTAGTAGTCGAGCAAAACTTTCCCCCATCTCCTTGAATGTCCCGTGGGAGCGTTCTCAGCATACGTTCAGTCATGGGCCCGAGAATTTTCTCTCGTTCGCGTCGGCTCGCTCCAGGACCGCGATTCGCACTTGCAAGCTTTCGACGAGCTTCTCCAAGTATTCATTGGCCCGCAAGATTTTCGGCAGGATGGAGTCAGCAGCTATAGCGTCCGGTGGGTAGCAGGTCCAACCTTACCGCGCAAGGTGTGCGCCATTTGTCCTTGCTCGCGCATCTCGTCCAATTTCTTGCGCGGGCTGGAAAACTCGCAGCATTTTCGAGCGCTACAATATCATCACCCAGACCGACATCAAGGACGCGATGGCGAGATTACAGGACTCCAAAAAGGCCGCAAAAGAGCACGAGGGGAGCGATTTCAGTCACGTTTTGGGCCCCGTTCACAGTAGCAAAAGCCTACTGCTGTAAACTAGCATTGTAGTTTCAATGCCTTATCCGCCCGCCCGGGTGGCGAAACTGGCAGACGCACGGGACTTAAAATCCCGGGCCTCGAAAGGGGCGTGACGGTTCGATTCCGTCCCCGGGCACCACCCATCAAACTGCTCGTTTAGTCGTGAGCCGTCTTGGCATTGATCGCGCTGCTGGCCAGCCTCCAGTTTTCTCATCGCGTCGGCAAGGTCTGACCGCGAGACGATGGTAAGCACGGCACAGGAGCGATGGATGAGCTGTTTCCTCGCTCTGCTCTCGCCATTTAGCTATGATGTTCCGACTTCCCGTTGACTTACCCCGTCAGTGTTCCGACTTCCCGTTGACTTACCCCGTCAGCACTCCTAACATGGCTACCGCAAGGGTGGACCCCTCTCTTTTGCTCGGGCAAACCATCTCGCATTACCGCATCATCGAGAAGCTCGGTGGTGGCGGAATGGGCGTCGTCTACAAGGCCGAGGACACTAGACTGGAACGCCATGTAGCTCTGAAATTCCTGCCGGAGGAACTGGCCAAAGACCCGAAAGCCTTAGAACGTTTTCGCCGCGAAGCGCGCGCTGCCTCTCAGTTGAACCACCCCAACATCTGCACGATCCACGACGTTGAGGATAACGATGGCCATCCCTTTATCGTCATGGAACGGCTGGAAGGGGAAAGCCTGAAGCAACGCATTCGAGGCAAGCCCCTCGAATCCGAGCAGATTCTCGAGATCTGTGTGCAGATTGCGGACGCTCTGATTGCTTCGCACGCCAAGGCAATCATCCACCGCGACATTAAGCCCGCCAACATCTTTCTGACCAATAACGGCCAGGCCAAAGTTCTTGATTTCGGACTTGCGAAACTGGCTCGCGAACAGCTCGCCACCGGTAGTGAGACTCCTATCGAGGATTCACTGACCAGAATGGGAGTAATACCTGGAACGGCAGTGTATATGTCGCCCGAGCAGGCGCGCAGCGAGGAATTGGATCCGCGCAGTGACCTTTTTTCTTTTGGTGTTGTGCTCTACGAGATGGCTACCGGGAAAAGGCCGTTTACGGGCACCAATATCGTGACCACTTTGGACGCCATACTACACCAGAAACCAGCTTCGCCCCTCGGGTTGAATCCCAGCATTCCTGCCGAACTCGAAATCATCATCTGGAAGGCGATTGAAAAAGATCGAAAGAAGCGTTATCAGAGCGCTGGCGAAATGAAGGCGGACTTGCAGCGGCTGAAAAGGGAAACCGAGTCGGGATTGACGAAGCCCGGGCCGCGCGAAACTTCTCCGCTGCGTTTGGTCACTAATACTTTCCAAAAGTCAGCTTCGCGGCAGAACTACATGCTGCTCGGGATGGCAGGGCTGCTGATTACGGTACTCGTGGCAGTGGGAACGTGGTGGTTCAAACACCGGATGGAAGGCACCTCAACTCAGGGCCGCAACACTACCATCGCGGTGCTTCCTTTGCAGAATATCAATAACGATGCCAGCATTGACTATCTTCGTTTCGCGTTGGCCGATGAAATCGCCAACGTGCTCACCTACACCCGCTCGCTGGATGTGCGTGCCACGACCACCACCCGTAAGTTTGGCGCCGAGCTCGATCCGCAGCGGGTGGGGCGTGAGTTGCGCGTTGGCAACGTACTCACAGGTCACTTTCTGCGGCAAAACGAGCAGCTCATGGTGACGCTGGAGGCGATCGAGGTTAATAGTAACCGACTACTGTGGCACAGTACGCTGACCTCCACCACACAAGACCTGCTTTCCCTACAGGCACAACTAGCCAACCAGGTCCGGCAAGGACTGCTACCAGCACTGGGTGCAACCGCCGGCTTTCTCGATACCGCCACACGGCCCAAGAACCGCGACGCCTACGATCTGTACTTGGGAAGCGCAGGCGTGCCTCACGACCCTGGTCCGAACAAGGCCGCGATCACCATGCTGGAGCAGGTGGTGGCAATGGACCCGAGTTATGCGCCCGCCTGGGAAGCACTGGGTCTGCGTTACTACTACGATGCTACCTACTCAAGCGGCGGGGAGGGAACGTTCCAGCGCTCGAACGTGGCCTATGAACGCGCGCTGGCGCTCGATCCAAATCTCAGTTCGGCCGCGGGCAGTCTCATTCGCCACCGGGTGGACCGAGGTGACTTAGGAAAAGCGTACGCACAGGCGAAGGAGCTGATCAGACGCCGCCCGCAGAGTGGGGAAGCCCATTTTACTTTTTCGTATGTTCTCCGCTATACCGGCATGTTGGAAGAAGCCACGCGCGAATGTGACACCGCGTTGGCATTGGATCCTGGCAATTACGGATTTCGCTCGTGTGCTTGGAGCTTTTTGGAACTTGGAAGAACTGAGCGGGCGATGGATTTTGTTCGGCTGGACGCGGGCTCTGAATGGGCGAACTGGGTGGTACCCTCGGCCCTTCTTCGAAAGAGCAAGATCGAAGAAGCAAGACAGGCTGTAAAGAGCATCTCGGACAACCCTTTCTATCATCGGGATCTTCTGGAAGTATGCCTCCAACTCCGGCCCGCTTCAGAACTCGACATCATCGCGCAGAAAACGGAAACTGCGGTGCTCGCGGAAGCCGATCCTGAGACGCGTTATTATCAGGGGTCCATTCTGGCATTCTGCGGTAAAACCGACACCGCAGCGCGGTTGCTTAAGAGCGCAATCGAACGGAACTATTGTTCCAGTTCTGCCCTGCGTTCCGATCCATTGCTGACGAAATTACGAGGGACGCCAGAGTTCAGCCAGTTGTTAATTGCTGCAGCGAGATGTCAGAAGAGATTTCTGACAGAGCAAAACCCGAGCGTACAATGATGTAGACTGCTCGCTACCGCTCCTCCACGGGCTATGTCATAGAGGTGACACGTCGGTTGATCACCGAATTCGTTGACTTGCCTGCCGATAGTTCCTAAGATTGCGACCCGAGGGTGGAATCCCTCTCCCATTGCTGAATCAAATCATCTCGCACTACCGCATCATCGAGAAGCTCGGCGGTGGTGGTATGGGTGTCGTCTATAAGGCCGAGGACACCCGGCTGGACCGTTTCGTGGCACTGAAATTCCTGCCTGAAGATGTCGCCCAAGACCGCCAGGCACTGGAGCGATTCCGACGTGAGGCGAAGTCAGCTTCCGCACTGAACCATCCCAACATCTGCACGATATATGACATTAGTGAGCAAGACGGTCAGGCGTTTATCGCCATGGAGTTCTTGGAGGGCCAAACCCTGAAGCACACGATCGGCAATCGACCGCTGGAATTGGAGACGCTGCTGTCGCTTGCCATCGAGATTGCGGACGCTCTCGATGCGGCCCACGTCAAGGGCATCGTGCACCGTGACATCAAGCCGGCCAATATCTTCGTAACGGACCGAGGCCACGCCAAAATTCTGGATTTCGGGCTGGCGAAGATGAGCGCGACGGGGGCGAGACGGCCGGTCGAAGCCACGCAAACTGGCGCTGTGGAAGAACACCTGACGAATCCGGGCACAGCGGTGGGCACTGTCGCGTACATGTCTCCCGAGCAGGCGCGGGGTAAACAACTCGATGCCCGTACCGACCTATTCTCGTTCGGGGCGGTGTTGTACGAGATGGCCACCGGCAGGGTGCCTTTTCGCGGTGACACTACAGCCGTTCTCTTCGATTCGATTCTGCACAAGTCTCCCGTGGCCCCAGTACGACTCAATCCTGAACTACCCGCGGAATTGGAACGAATCATCAGTAAGGCGCTGGAGAAAGACCAGGATTTGCGCTACCAGCACGCGTCCGATATTCGTACTGACCTGAAGCGTTTGAAGCGGGAGACGGAGTCAAGCCATACGGCAGTCCCGAGCGCAGCAGAGGAGGAAGAGGAGGCAGAAGCGGCCAGAATACCCACCGCGAGTCCTCGCTCGAGCGGCAAACAAAGGGCGGTGTCTTCTTCTGTTTCTGTGCAAACGGCACTGAGAGAACAACCGCCGAGCCGTCGATGGAAGGTTGTGGCTTTTGCTGTTGCTGCGGTGGCAATTGCTGCTGCCTTGATTGCCGGTGGTATCTACTTCCGCTCGCGTCCGGCGGCACCACTAGCGGGGAAGGACACCATTGTCCTGGCCGACTTCGAAAACAAGACGAGCGAGGCCGTGTTTGATGACACTCTAAAGCAGGCGCTGGCGGCGGAGTTGGGTCAATCCCCTTTCCTCAACATTCTTTCCGACCGCAGGGTGGAAGAGACGCTGCGACTGATGGGCCGGCCCACCGACATACACGTCACGCGCGATGTTGCGCAGGAGCTCTGCGTGCGCACGGGCAGCAAGGCGTTTCTATTGGGATCGATTTCCAGCCTGGCTGGCCAGTATGTGGTCGGCGTGGATGCCATCGGTTGCAGCAGCGGGGATACGCTCGCCAAGAAAAGGGAAGAAGCCGCAACCAAGCAGGAGGTGTTGAGAGCGCTTGGTAGGGCGGCCGCCAGCCTGCGCAGTACCCTTGGCGAATCACTCGCTTCCGTGCAGAAGTTCGACGTTCCAGTGGAGGCGACGACGGCCTCGCTGGAGGCTCTGAAAGCCTACAGCTTGGGCATTTCAACCCAACGCACCAAGGGAGATGCCGAGGCGATTCCATTCTTCCGGCGCGCTCTCGAACTGGATCCTAATTTCCCCGTAGCCTACGCGGGCTTGGGGGTGGTTTACGGCAATCTCAATCAAGCCAGTCTGGCTGCGGAAAATCTCAAGAAGGCCTATGCGCTGCGCGATCGCGTCAGTGAACGGGAAAAATACCGAATTGCCAGCATGTACTACAGTGGCGTCACCGGCGAGCTGGACCAGGCCCTCCAGGTGTACGAAGTCTGGGCCAGGAGCTATCCCCGAGATGCGATCCCTGTCGGTAATCAGGGGGACCTGGCCTCCAAGCTGGGGCAGTTCGAGAAGGCCCTGTCGAAGACGAAAGAGGGCCTGGGCCTGGACGCGAACGTGGTCGCCAACTACGGCAACCTGGTGCTCTATAATCTTGCGCTCAATCGGATAGACGACGCGAAGAAAGCCATCGAGCAGGCGCAGGAGCACAAGCTCGAAGGTGAATATCTGCACCAGGAGATCTATTACCTGTCTTTTCTCACGGGGGATACCGCGGAGATGGAGCGGCAGTTGGCTTGGGCGGCAGGCAGGCCGGGAGCGGAAGATCTTCTGCTCTCCTTCCAATCCGACACGGAGGCGTATTACGGCCGGCTGACGAACGCACAGGTTTTCTCCCGGCGTGCGATCGGTTCAGCGATTCGTGCCGGCTCGAAGGAGACGGCTGCGATGTGGCAAGCGAATGCGGCCTTGCGCGAGGCGGAGATGGGCAATGCTGCAAGTGCAAAGCAGGGTGCTGTGGAAGCGTTGGCCCTGAGTCCGGGCCGGGATGTAAAACTCTTTGCGGCTCTGACCTTCGCGCGCATCGGAGAAACCGCGCGAGCCAAGGCAATCATCGAAGAGATGGAAAAAAGCTATCCCTCGGATACGCTGATGAAGGTCTACTGGCTGCCAGCCCTGAAGGCTGCCATCGAGCTCACCTCCAATAATCCCGCGCAAGCGTTGGTGTTCTTGGAAGCCGCCTTACCCTACGAATTGGGACTGCCACCACAACTACAGGTCGGGACGATGTACCCTGTCTACATTCGGGGGCAAGCGCAGCTGATGGCCCATAACGGAGCTGGCGCCGCCGCTGAGTTTCAAAAGTTTCTCGACCATCGTGGCGTGGTAGTCAATTTTCCGCTGGGCGCCCTGGCCCATCTCGGACTGGCTCGTGCCTCCGCTTTCCAAGGCGACACCGCAAAATCCCGCACGGCCTATCAGGACTTCTTCGCTCTCTGGAAAGACGCCGATCCCGGCACCCCCATTCTGAAGGAAGCCAAGGAGGAGTACGCGAAGCTGAAGTGAAACCAGAGAGACGAGCCTCTCATTAATCGCATTGTCGAAAATAGTCCGCTAGGGCGCGCCAGTTTCTTTCCGGAAACTTCCTCTCACAGTTGAAGGGTTACATTCCCTTAAAGGACTCCGCGTATTTGCGGGTTCCTTGCCTGGGATTTCTCTTCCATAAGGCGCATGGTATTCAGGATGGTGGCAATCACGTTTTCGTCGCCCATCGCCGTGTTGATCATGAGGTCATACAGAGCACGGCTGGGCCAGTCAGCGTCGAAATAGTGTTTCACGTAGGCGATACGCTCGCGATCAACCGTTTCCACCAGTTCTTCGGCCTCGGATTGGCTCTTACCTAGCTCCCGCAGCCGCCGGATCTTTTCCGCACGGGGCGCATAGGTAAAAACATGGAAGGTGTCTCGGCGATCGCGCAAGAAGTAGGGCGCCCCGCGTCCCACAATGACAGCCTTGCCTTCCTGGGCGATCTTTTCCATAATCTGCTGCATCATTGAGACCATATGATCCGTATCGAAGGCTTGTGCGTTGGAGAGTGGCGCGCTGGCCTCGTAACTGCCACGCCAGAATACCTTCGCCAGACGATAGAGTCTGCTGTCCAGGCGCTCCTCGCAGCGCTCGACGGCCGAGCAGTCTACATTCGCAGTCTTGGCGACCTCTTCCGTTAGGGCATAGTCCCAGAGTTTCCAACCCAAGCGGTCGGCGAGCTGAGCGGCAATTGCGCCGGCGCCGCTGCCGAATTCCCGTTCGAAAGTAATGATGCGAAACACAACTATCTCTCTTGCTGGCCTCAGCAGCCCGGGCCGGAGGCGCTCATCGAATCCAGACCTTGGGTTCGACTGACATTCCCGGACGCAACTCGTGTCCTTTGGTCTCGCCTGGCTCGAACACGATCTTGACCGGAATACGTTGCACGACTTTGACGTAGTTGCCAGTCGCGTTCTCGGGAGGCAGCAGGCTGAAGCGTGCGCCGCTGGCCCCGGCGATGCTGTCGACGTGACCTCTGTACTTCTTGCCGGTCGCATCGACGAATATAGTGACGCTCTGGCCTACTCTCATGTCTTTGAGCTGAGTTTCTTTGAAGTTCGCCGTGACCCAGATGTCTTCCAGCGGGATCACCTTCATCAACTCCTGACCGGGTTGCACATTCTGGCCAATTTCTACGGTACGGTTGCTAACCACGCCGCTGACCGGAGAAACGACTTTCGTATATGCCAGGTTGAGCTCAGCCTGTTCCAGCTCAGCTTTTTTTCTCGCCGCTGTGGCTTCCGCGGACTGAGCGCGGGCGCGCATGATCGCCATTTGCTGGGGCGCAGTATGGGCCGCGCGCAAACCCGCTTCTGCCTGGGCAAGCTTGGCTTGCGCTTGGGTGACCTGCTGTGCCGCGGCGTTGGCAGCTGCGCGTGCGCCCTCCACCGCTGCAGCACTCGCTTTGGCGTTGGCTACCGCTTGATCATATTGTTGCAGCGAGATCTCCTGTTTGTCGACGAGTTGCTTGTAGCGTATCAGGTCACTTTGCGCCTTGGCGTTATTGGCCTCGGCTTGACTCAGCTGAGCTTTGGCAGCCTCGAATTGTTGTTTGGCCGCATTGATTCCAGCCCGGGCGTTTTCGACGTCGGCCGCAGAAGTCGAAAGTTGACTAGTCGTGCTGATCGACGTGACCGGCACGTTTAGCCGGGCAGCGGCGGCCGCGGCTGCGGCATCCTCGTAATCGGCCTTAGCACGATTGACGGCGACCTGGTAATCGGTGGGATCAATTTCTACCAGCACGGCGCCGGCTTCCACGTACTGGTTGTCCTGTACATTCAATTTCGAGATGTGGCCGGAGATGCGGGCGCTGATGGAATTGATGTGACCATCAATCTGGGCATCGTCGGTCGATTCGTAGCTGCTGAAATAACGCCATAACAGGATTGCGACAACCACAAGGATCACCCCCGCGATCAGGAGGGCCCACTTGACCCGTGGTTTCCTCATGGCAGACCGCTTTATGCGGAAATCCCTGTCCCGTGCGCGCTGAGGAGATTGGCTGGTCTCACGGTTTTCTGTTTTTTCTTCCGGCAGAGCGTTCGTCGTCTGCTCCATATCTACTTGCCTTTCAGATACTGCTTCACGCCTTCTTCTGCATAGCCGATGGCTCGGGCGTAAGAGACTTTTGCGAGGTTGTGAGCATAAAGGCTGGAGATGTAATTCTCATTTGCGCTGGCGACTGTTTCCTGTGCCTGGATGACCTCCAGATTGTCCGCGACCCCGGCCGAGAAACGGTCTTGCGCCTGCGAAAGCGTTTGTTGCGCCAGATCCACCGAGCTTCTGGCGACTTCCACCTGCTCGGCAGCAGCCGAGAGGTCGAGCAGCGCAGTCCGAACCTCGTTATCGATACGACCGCGCAGATCTTCCAATTGAGATCGTGTTTGCTGGAGTGCGGCCTCGGCTTGCAGGACATCCCCGTGTACTTTTCCGCCCTGAAACAGTGGAATGGTAACCGTACCAGCCACGTGAAATGTGCCATTGGAAGTGGCAGGATTGATCCCAATATCTCCGTAGTCCGCCTGCAAATCGGCGCTGGGATAATAGCCGGCAGTGGCCGCCTTGCGAGCGAGCTCGGCGGCGCGAACGCGACTCAGTCCTGCTCGATAGTCTGATCGCGAAGTGTATGCGCGTCGCAGACTCTCGTCGAGGCCCGGTGTAGACAGAGGTTCATAGGGAGCCTTGTCCGTGAGCGCGAATTCCTGTCCCAAGGGAAGCCCAATCACGCGTGCCAGAGCCAGCTTCTGTTTGGCATAATCATTGCGGGTCACAATCAACTGCTGTTGACGAGTTTGCAGTTCCACTTGCGCGCGCAGAGCGTCGATGGCAGGAGTCACGCCCGCTTTCTGCTGGTCCACTGCCTTGTTGTACAGAGCCTGACCGGTCTTGACCTGCGCTTCGGCGGTGTCGACCCGCGCCGCTTCTGCCAAGGTCTGAAGATAAGCATTACCCACCGAAAACACGACTAACTCGCGGGCGTCGCGATAGTTGTACTGGGCGGCTTTGAGGTTCTGCACAGCGGAGCGCTCCTGGTCAATGGATTTCAGATTGAACAGAGACTGTGTCCAATAAGCACGAGTATCAAAATAGCTGAAGGGTCCGATCACGCGGGGTACACCAGGGAGTCGAAATCCGAGCGCAGCCAGCGACTGCTGCTGCACGGTCTCAGTAGTCCTCGTAGTCACATTGGGCAGTAGGTCGCTCAGGTCTTTCCATTTCTGACCCCGAGCAGCTAAGGTGTTCTCGCCAGACAAAAGCACACCGAGATTTTGTCTTAGCCCGCGCTGGATCGCATCCGCGAATGAAAGCGGCAGAACGCCTGGAGTGACTTTGCCCTCTGGCACGCTGCCAGAAAAGGAACTCTGTTGCCCTGCCAAACTTGTGCCGGGTTGAACGCCAACCGGCGGCGAAACCTGATAACTGGCTGATGTGCCTGAGACCTGTGCCGAGGCAGGAATCAAATTCCCCGGCACAATGGTGAACACTAGTAACAATGCTGTGCCAAAGCGAAAACTGCTTGGAAGAAGTTTCTGTAGGTTTCCATTGAGGTTGCGGGATATCCCCATCTCCAAGCCAAATCCAAACATGTGTATGTTGATTCGTCTCACTTTTAGGGCGATGCAAACGATTTAAAGCAGAGGACTTGGATGCAGAATTCCGATTGCAGGTCGGTTCAGATCTAAGCCCTGCTCAGAAAGAATTCCATTTGTAGGCCTAGTCCCAATTACCGCCTGAAATCGTTACTTTAGGCATCTTCTGCAGGCCGGCGTTGCGAAGCTAAAGTGGATGTGCAGCAGTGCTCGCAGATGCGACGTAGAACCACAATTATTCTTCTGACCGCGGCCGCAGGAATCATTATGCAGTTGCAGCCTTTCGCGCTCGCACAACAGGAGAAACCACAGAGCCAGCGTAAAGTCGTCAGGAAAGTTGTGCCGATGTATCCTGACCTGGCAAGGCGAATGAACGTTCGTGGCCTTGTCAGAGTGGAAGCGCTCGTTGCCCCCAATGGTACCGTCAAATCGACCAAGGTGATTGGCGGGCATCCACTTCTGGCCCAGGCCGCTGTTGACGCCGTCAACAAATGGAAGTTTGGAACGGCTCCAGAAGACAGCAGCGAGCTCATAGAATTGAAATTCGACCCGGAGTAGCGGCGAGACTTCTAATCCGAAGGCTTGGGATAAGCCAATTCAAACGTCAGTAACCATCTCATCGTGACTGACTTACGATGGGTCTTCCGTCATCTTGTCCAATCCTGGCATCCCATTCAAACTTCCAGCACGAACCATAGTTTGCATCGAGGCGCATTCACAGGTATGAGTAATCCCAAATCGCCTATTCCGACAGCAACGGATTGGACTCGACTGCTCACCGATCCTGAACTGGTGAGTCACCTGGGCAAGCTGCTGCAAACCTACCGGGAAGCTCCGCCGGAGAAACGGGAAGAAGCCTTGCTAACCGCCATGCGCGAGATCAAGAGAACTGCCCCTCGGAAGGCCGTGGGTGCGGCTGCCGGGGCGGGAGCCCATACTTCCGCAACTTATCCTTCTGCAACTTATCCTTGCCCCGCCGCCACCAGCACAATGCCACCGTTTGAACCCGACATTTTTACCCCATCCTGGGGACAGGACCGGCGCCGTCATCCACGGATGAAATGTTTCGTTGCAGTTGAATTGAAAATAGGCGGCTCGGACACGCCCGTCTGGGGCCATCTGTCCAATACAAGCCTTGGCGGCTGCTTTGTGGAGACGGTTACACCCGTTGAGCCAGGCTTGGACGTGGAAATCGGCCTTTGGGTGGCGAGTGGCAAGATCTGGGTCAAAGGTATTGTGTTGACCGGAATCGTGACCCGGAGCAATCCCTCCTTCGGGGTTCGCGTTAAATTCGCAGACCTCGAAGCTACAGAACGCGAGAACTTGCGCGAGTTCCTGAAGTTTGTCGAAAGCACCACGAAGAGCCACAACACGGAACAGGTCTATCTGGCGCAACTGAAGCGCTAAACTCCGATCATCACATTTTTGTCCATCCTTTATTGCCGGCCTCATCCGCTTGTACATTCCTGGCTTTCATCCCCGCTCGTAGCTGCCCTTTCCGCTTACATTCGTTGCTGAAGACCAGTGACTCTGAGAAGTTGTACACTTTCCTTGGGGATGTAAGCGCTGAAGCCCTTAGGATTCTCACACATCTAACATCTAGAGAGATTAGTTGAAGAGTGCGGGAGCAAGATCCAGGAGGAGGACATTGTGGCAGTAAGCGAGCAGCCCTTGGTGACCAGCCAGCAATTAGATACTCTTTCCATCAACACAATCCGTACCCTGGCGATGGACGCCGTGCAGAAGGCCAACTCGGGGCATCCGGGCACGCCGATGGCGCTGGCGCCGGTGGCTTACACGCTGTGGCAGCAGTTCCTTCGTTTTGATCCCGAGGACCCGATCTGGCCCAACCGCGACCGCTTCATCCTCTCCAACGGGCATGCCTCCATGCTGCTGTACTCTCTGCTACACCTTTCGGGCGTGCGGGCGGTCAATCCCAAGTATGAGCGATTGGGCGAACTCTCAGTCACGCTCGATGACATAAAGAACTTCCGTCAACTCGGAAGCAAGTGTCCGGGCCACCCCGAGTACCGCCTAACTTCCGGAGTCGAAACAACCACCGGGCCGCTCGGTCAGGGTGTGGCCACAAGCGTGGGAATGGCGTTGGCTGGCTTTTGGATGGCGCAGCATTTCAACCGGCCCGACTTCGAGATGTTCAACTACAACGTGTATGCCGTGTGCGGCGACGGCGACTTGATGGAAGGAGTTTCGGGAGAAGCAGCGTCGCTTGCCGGTCATTTGAAACTCTCGAACCTGTGCTGGATCTACGACAACAACCGGATCACGATTGAGGGGCACACACAGCTAGCCTTTAGTGAGGATGTCGCCACGCGTTTCATCGGATATGGCTGGAATGTGACTCGAGTGGGCGACGCGAACGATCTCGAGATGCTCGCGCGAGCATATCGTTGCTTCCTGCAAACTAACGACCGCCCGACTTTGATCATCGTTGACACTCACATCGCGTACGGCGCGCCGAACAAGCAGGACACGAGCGCGGCTCATGGCGAGCCTCTGGGCGAAGATGAAATCCGCCTCACCAAACGCAACTACGGCTGGCCGGAAGATGCTAAGTTTCTGGTGCCTGACGGTGTGCGGGAACATTTCCACGAGGGCATCGGCAAACGTGGCGACGAATTGCGCGAGCAATGGGTCAGGCAGTTTGAGCGGTACGGGGAAAAGTATCCCGAACTCGCGGACCATCTCGACCGTATGCAGCATCGCCGCCTTCCGGATAGGTGGGACAAGAACCTGCCCACTTTTCCCGCGGACGCAAGGGGACTTGCGACTCGAGATTCTTCGGGTAAGGTACTCAACGTGCTCGCGCAGAACGTTCCCTGGCTGATGGGCGGAGCCGCTGACTTGTTTCCTTCTACGAAAACCCGCCTCATCTTCGAAAGAGCCGGGGATTTTGAAGCCGACGATTACTCCGGGAGAAATCTCCATTTCGGCATCCGCGAACACGCCATGGGGGCAGCTTTGAACGGGATGTCATTGGCCAAGGTGCGGCCATTTGGCGCGACGTTCCTCATATTCAGCGATTACATGCGTCCACCAATTCGACTGGCGGCGATCATGGAGATCCCGGTTATTTACGTGTTCACGCATGACTCCATCGGTCTCGGGGAAGACGGACCCACCCATCAGCCAGTCGAGCAATTGGCTTCACTGCGGGCAACCCCGGGGTTGATGACGATCCGTCCGGCAGATGCCAACGAAGTCGTAGAAGCATGGAAAGTCATTATGCAATTGCACCACGAGCCGGCTGCACTGGTGCTGACTCGTCAGGCAGTGCCTACGCTGGATCGCTCCAAGTACGCTCCCGCGTCTGGTGTAGCCAAGGGGGCCTACGTTCTGGCCGATGTTCCTGACGGCAAGCCGCAGGTAATTCTTATTGCGACCGGCAGCGAAGTCTCTCTGTGCGTGGATGCCTACGAAAAGCTAAGAGCGGAGGGTATCAAGGCGCGAGTCGTGAGCATGCCTTCTTGGGACATCTTCGAACACCAGGAAAAGGATTATCGGGAAAAAGTGCTGCCGAAGGACATCAGCGCAAGGATCGCGGTGGAACAGGCGTCTACCTTTGGTTGGTCGCGGTACGTCGGGCCCAAAGGACGCACCATTGGCATGCACACCTTTGGCGCCTCGGCACCGTTGAAAGAATTGCAGAAAAAGTTTGGGTTTACGCCCGACGCGGTGGTAGCGGCAGCCCGAGAATTAGTTGCTCAATCGCGGTAGCTTGGTGGGTCGGTCCCTTGCGTCTAATGCGCCATCGTCCGGGAGCCGCTAGACCACGCGCCGCAAAATTTTCGAAAGCGAGGCATTATGCAGCAGGCTGGAATTCTTGAAACTGCCAAAGCTACACATCCACTAAAAGATCTCCAAAAGTACGGGCAGTCCGTGTGGCTCGACTACATACGGCGCAACCTGATCACCAGTGGTGAACTGAAGCGCTTGATTGAGGAAGACGGGCTGAGGGGGATCACCTCCAATCCGGCGATTTTCGAAAAGGCGATCACAGGAAGCACCGATTACAGTGACATCCTGAGCTCGCTGCAATCCCAGAGCGATTTGGATGCCAAAGCACGTTATGAACAGCTTGCCATCCGCGACATTCAGGACGCCGCAGATATCCTGCGCCCGATTTATCAAAGCACAAAGCGGCGGGATGGATACGTGAGCCTCGAGGTTTCGCCCTATCTGGCGCGCGATACGCAGGGCACGATGGAAGAAGCGCGTCGGCTATGGAAAGCGGTGGGGCGGGAGAATGTGATGATCAAAGTGCCCGGAACCGCCGAGGGTGTTCCCGCCTTTCAGCAGCTCATCAGTGAGGGCATCAATATCAACGTGACGTTGCTCTTCGCACAGGAAGTCTATGAGCGGGTTGCGGAAGCCTACATCATCGGCCTGGAGAAACTGGCTTCGCGTGGAGGCGATGTCAGCAGGATCGCAAGTGTGGCTAGTTTCTTTATCAGCCGCATTGACACGCTGGTGGACTCCATCGTGGCGGAGCGACTGAAAACGACGACCGATCCAGGTCAGCAGGCATTACTGAAGAGCGTTTTGGGCAAGGTGGCGATCGCCAACGGCAAGCTGACTTATCAGCGCTACCAACAAATTTTCAGCGGCACGCGTTGGCAGGCGCTCGCTTCCAAGGGAGCACAGACACAGCGCGTGCTTTGGGCCAGCACCAGCACCAAGAATCCCAATTATCGTGATGTGCTCTATGTGGAGGAACTTATCGGCCCGGACACCGTAAATACCATGCCACCTGCGACCCTGGACGCATTCCGCGATCATGGGCTCTTGCGAAACAGTCTGACGGAAGACATCGAAGCCGCCAAGGACACGATGGAAACGCTTGCCAAGGTGGGCATTTCGATGAAAGAGGTTACTGACAAATTGACCGACGACGGCGTCCGCCTGTTCGCAGACGCATTCGACAAGCTGCTGGAAGCCGTAGAGAAAACGAGCAAGTGTCAGATCACGCCCAAGGTGAATCAACAGACTTACACGCTGCCGCAATCACTGGCTTCCTCGGTCAAGACAGCAATTGAGGATTGGCGGGCGAATGGCAAGGTACGCCGGTTGTGGCAACGTGATGCCTCCCTGTGGACAGGCACCGACGAAGCAAACTGGCTGGGATGGCTGGCCATCACGGAAGATCAGATTACCCAGAGTCAGA
>QIAR01000119.1 GCA_003225595.1 Acidobacteriota bacterium
AAGTTTTTCGGCAACAATCCACGAGAGAGGACTTATGTCACAAAACAACGGAAGTTCGACCAGCCTTCGACTGAAGACCGGCCTGGCGGAAATGCTCAAGGGCGGCGTCATCATGGACGTCACCAACGCCGAACAAGCCACAATTGCCGAGAAAGCCGGCGCAGTGGCCGTAATGGCGCTGGGGCGCGTCCCGGCGCAGATCCGTGCCGAGGGCGGCGTCGCCCGTATGGCTTCGCCCAAGAAGATTCGCGAGATCATGGCTGCGGTTTCCATTCCGGTGATGGCCAAGTGCCGCATCGGCCATTTCGCCGAGGCACAAATCCTGCAAGAACTCGGTGTGGATTACGTCGATGAATCCGAAGTCCTCACCCCCGCTGACGAAGCGCATCACGTCGATAAGCACGCCTTCACAGTTCCGTTCGTTTGCGGCGCGCGCAACTTGGGCGAGGCCTTGCGGCGGATCGCCGAGGGCGCGGCCATGATCCGCACCAAGGGTGAAGCCGGCACCGGCGACGTGGTACACGCCGTGAAACACATCCGCCAGATCGTACAGGAGATGAAAATCCTCACCGTGCTCAGTGAAGAAGAGCTCTACGCGAAGGCAAAAGAGCACCAGGCGCCGTACGAACTGGTGAAGATGGTGGCCAAGGAAGGGAAGCTGCCCGTACCAAATTTCTCTGCTGGCGGAATCGCCACGCCAGCCGACGCCTCTCTGGTCATGCAACTCGGCGCAGAAGCCGTGTTCGTTGGCTCGGGCATCTTCATGAAAGATTCCACCAACTTCGCCGAGCCGGAAGAGGCCGGACGCCGCGCCCGCGCCATCGTGCGTGCCACCACGCACTACAACGATCCTAAAGTATTGCTTGAAGTCAGCGAAGAGCTCACCGGAGCCATGAAGGGGCTGGCTGTAGCGGCCTTGGATGAGACCCAGATGTTGCAAACGCGAGGATGGTAAAGCAAGACTCGAACGTTGGATGAAGCCCAAATGCTGCAGAAACGGGGATGGTAAAAGCAAATTCGAACCACGAAGGACATTAAAGGGCAAACGAGGGGTCCTAAGGCACACAAGGGTCTCTCGTTCCGCGTCCCGCGTTAATTCGCGTCATATCTCGGAGGCTGTCATCCTGAGTGGCCTCCAGGCCGCGAAGGATCTATGCAGTTGATTTGTAATGCATGGATCTTTCACTTCGCTCAAGATGCCAGCGCCGGACTTATGCCACGAAGTTGCGGGACATTACAGCTAGTACTTGTTTTCCTTCGTGCTCCTTCGTGTCCTTTGTGGTTTCAAAGGTTTTATGAAAATCGGAGTCCTTGCCCTCCAAGGCGATTTCGACGCTCACCGCAAACGGCTCGAACAGCTGGGCGCTGAAGTTGTGCTCGTCAAGAGGCCGGAGCAACTCGACCACATCGAAGGCCTCGTCATCCCCGGTGGCGAGTCCGGTGCATTCCTGAAAATCCTCGGCGAGCAGGGTTTTGAGAAGCTCAAAGAGTTCGTGCGGCTCAAGCCTACCTTCGGCACCTGTGCCGGAGCAATTATGCTGGCGAAAGAAATCACCAATCCGGACCAGCCGGGGCTCGGCGCGCTCGACATCCGCATCCGCCGCAACGCCTATGGACGCCAGATCGACAGCTCCATCCGCACCGGCGAAACCGCACTCCCCGGCGGGCCCATCGAGATGGTCTTCATCCGCGCTCCCAAGATCGAGCGTGTCGGCCCTGGCGTCGAAGTCATCGCCACCGAAGGCAGAGATAAAGACCCCGTCGCCGTCCGCCAGGGAAGAGTCATGGCCGCAACCTTCCACCCTGAGCTTTCGCAGGATACCCGTGTGCACCGCGCCTTCCTGGACCTGGTCAACAACGGCAATAGTCACTGACCAAGGAGCGCCCACGAAAACTGCATGTATGAGAACAAGCTCCAGTTGCCGATAAGCCGACTAGGCGGGCGGCCGGCCAACGCGTCCATCCTAAGTCTCGAGGGTGGCCCGTCCAAGCTTTGCTTGGGCGGGGATGTTAATGCGTCACAGACTTCAGCCGGGTGCCCCAGGTTCGCGCCCCCGGTTTTGGGCGCTAACCTGGGCGAGGGAATACTCTTCCGGCTGCCCGCAAGCCTTCTGTTCACGATCTCTAGCCGTTCATTCCGATTCGATATCCACTGACCCAGTCTCCCGCAGCGCGTAGTGCCGGGTGCCCCAGGTTCGCGCCCCGGGTTTTGGGCGCTAACCTGGGCGAAGGAATATTCTTCCGGCTGCCCCGCGCGCTTTCTGTTCACGATCTCTAGCCGTCCATTCCGATTCGATCTCCACTGACCCAGTCTCCCACAGCGCGTAGTGCCGGTAGCTGCTCCACTTCCACTCCTCCGGCCTTTGAGACCAAGCCGCGCTTCACCGGATTCCTGTGCAGGTACCGAAGCTTAACCGTGAACTCGGCGGCTTCGCAGCCGTTGGCGAAAGACAATTTCAATTAGTGGATGGCCTCGGCCAGCTTGGTTCGGGGCGGCTCACTCAGGAGCAAGTGAACATGCTCCGGCATCACAACATATCCATAAACGCACAGCTCGAAACGACGGCGCATGTCCTCCAGGCAGTGAACAAACAGATCGAACACCTCGACCGTTGCGAAATAGGGCCGACGGCAGTAGCAACTGAAAGGTGAGGCGTCTAGCGGGCGTCTGAGCCCGCTGCCGAAATCCCGAGCGAAGCCGAGGGATCCAAGTGGGACTGTCCGGATTCCTGAAAGCGCCGGAGACCGCGAGGGATGAGATGAACTTACACCGCGCTGAAAGTGAGGTAAAGTGTCGCCCAGGTTAGCGCCCAAAACCAGGCGCGAACCTGGGGCACCCGGCAGACGGTTGTCGATGTAGGCGCGAGCGTCTCCGCTCGTGCGCTTTGGGAAGGGCACGACTTCAGAGCCTGCCCTGAGCGAAGTCGAAGGGGACCTGCTTTCTGGATTTCCCGACATCTTCGATTACTACTTTGACCCAACGGCTTGGAGCGCTTTCGTTACTATCTGAGCGGCGAAGCGGGTCCGGTGGAGATCGAGTCGCAGTGGACGGCGCGTAAGAGAGAGCGAGCTGGGATCCTTCCTAGGGTGAGGGTGCGTCTACCCGCAGAAAATCCCCGCCCTAGCGCAGCTTGGACGTGCCACCCTCGAGAGTAGAGATACGCGTGATGGGCGCCAATCATTGGTTTTTGCGGCCCGTTGGTCTAGCATCCTAGTAGCGCCAAACTTCGATGCCAAGGTTCTCGCAGGCATTTGGGTTGGGTAAGTCCCAACTCGAGCTAGACTTCGTTGATGTCTCTCTGTTGCGTGATAACAGACTATTCCTTGATCCATTCGCGGTCGCCCAAGAACTGGACCGTTGGTCACAGGATGCGGCTCGAACCGTGGGCATGTTTTTCCAACAGGTAGTCAATGACATTCGTGAAGGCCATGAAGACAACGCAAGACAACTTCTCCTAAATCTCCGCGAGCCAAACGAGACTCGCCTCGGATACTCTGCGAACCGACCGCAAGGGGCGGGAATCGGAGACCAACAGGCTGAGGAAATTTTCGAGGCCCTAAGAACTTCCTCGGCGGTTAGGCAAGGCTTCATCACAGCACTCGAAGAGTGTGAACTGATGATTCCGGGCATAAGCCATGACAAGATATCGGATCTGACCACAAACATTCTCCGTGGACACCTTGTGGATTACAAATTTTCTGAAAGCTCGCGAACTGAACAACCCACACTCAGCCCTTGTCCGTTTGATTAGGAACGAGCGCAAGAAGACTGTACGCCGTGTGGTGCGGAAAAAGGATCTGGCTGCTCGGTATCCTCGTGCAAAGGAGTTTCTTTTCCAGTTTTCCCGCGACAATCCGGGAGTCCTCCGTGGATATAGAGAGGATCTGAAGCAGATGGAAAGAACCGACAGCGCGAGCGATGTTGACTCGGACGATGAAACTGTCATCGCTGAGGCACTCGCAGAGGTGCTACGCAACACTGCGGTTGGAAACGATCAGGCCACTGCCTACCACCGACTTATGATCGGTATCGTGGAGTTCATTTTCTATCCGCAGTTGTCGCATCCGAAGAAGGAGCAGGAGATACACGAAGGGCGGAAGCGAATTGATATAGTGATGGAGAACGGGGCGCACACTGGTGTCTTCTACACTCTCCCGAACATCCGTCATCTGCCATGTGCTTACGTGCCGCTCGAATGCAAGAATTATGGCCGCGAGGTTGCGAACCCGGAGCTTGACCAACTAGCAGGACGGTTTTCAGTGAATCGCGGCAAGGTCGGTTTTCTTTGTTGCAGAGAATTTGAGAACCGAGATCTGTTCATACAACGTTGCAGGGATACGTTCGGAGATGATCGGGGCCTAGTGCTGCCGCTCGATGACCCGACCGTTCTGCACTACCTTGATCGAATTGCTCACGGAAACAGGAATGAGCTAGAGCGCGAGTGGGCACATCTTGTGAACGAAGTGTGCCTGAATTGACCGTAAAGGAGTCCTCTGTCCTGAATTATTCCGACACGCAAGAGTTCGTTGAAAAAATCGGGGCAGTCCCACCCTTCCTCGTGGCACGAAACACACGTTGGCCTGCCTCACCCATCGCGGTTTTCGATGAGTGGGAGAGGTCAGCGATTTGTCATCCGCAACCAGACAGTGCCGGCCATGATTTAGCCCACAACTCTGCCCATCCTTTCGCAAAAAGATTTTGAGCCGAGGTTGGTGGCCCACTTCTCGTGACTAAGTATATGCTGGACTCCACCGCCACTTGGTCGGTGAATTGCAGGGCCGGGCACCCCCGAGAGCAGAATAGATGGCCCCGGCCACCCGCCCATTTCGCAATGACTAGGGAGGTTTAAGATATGTCTCTCGAACGGCGTGGCCCTTACTCGCCAGTATCGGCCCGCATGAGCGAAGCCGAGTGTTTGGATCATGGCCGGCAAGACTAAGGATCTCTTTCTCTGCCACTCAAGTCAGGACAAGGGCGTTGTGCGTGCATTTGCAAAGCTACTCGACCAGCGTGCAATTACTTACTGGTACGACGAAGCTGAAATCAAGATTGGTGATTCCATAAGCAAGGAAGTCGGCACGGGCTTACTTGAATCCGGTATTTGCTAGCCTTTGTTTCGCCATCCTTTTTGAGGCGCAAGTTCCCGGATTGGGAACTTCGCAATGCACTCACGGGCTCCACGGGCCGCGAAGTGCTTGTTGTACTCTTAAATACTAAGCTCGACGTGGTCTTAAACCGGTATCCGCTTCTTCGGGACAAGCGCGTTGAGAAAGCTCCGACTGTCCATTATCCAGACCGCCATCGAGAAGCTACGAGCGGAAGCGGGTGAACGTTGGATCGTCCATGTCCTTCCTAGGTTGTTCGACGCTCTTGGCTCGCATAGCACTGAAGTAGTTATGCTACTCAAGTTTCTCTGGCAAAACCCTGACATTCCGAACGAATCGATCCCCTACTTAGTTTTGCGTGAAGCGGTCTCAATCAGCGACCTCGAGCGTGTTGCTGCGCTCGAATCGGCGACTCCGAATCTTTCTCGGCGGGGTGGCCCGTCCAAGCTTTGCTTGGGCGGGGGGCTGCGGATGGGCGCACCCTGCCCGCAGGAAAGATCCCGGTTTGCTCTCTCTTCCGCGCCGTCCACTGTGACTCGATCCACCGGACCCGCTTCACCTCAGGTAGTGACGAAAGCTGCTCCAAGCCCGATATCGCATCTTGTCGTTTGTGCTGAGTTATCCTCGGTCGTATGCCTGTTTCAAGCCTTCCATGTCAATTTTATCCATTTGAAGCATTGCCTTCATGACCCTTTTTGCTTTCTCAGCATCTTTGTCTTGCAACATCTCGCCTAAAGCAGAGGGAATGATTTGCCATGACAGACCATATTTGTCTTTCAGCCAGCCGCATCTTTGTTTTTCTCCGCCTTCAGAAAGCTTCTCCCAAAGCTCGTCTACTTCTTGCTGCGTCTCACAGTTCACAAAGAACGAGATAGCCGGCGAGAAGGTGAAGTGCGGGCCACCGTTGAGTGCCATAAATTGTTGCCCTTCGAGTTGGAATGTCCCGGTCATTACCGTCCCCTTCGGTCCTGGCCCTCCTTCTCCATATCGACTAACGCTCACAATCTTTGAATTCTTAAAAATAGAAATGTAGAAATTCATCGCCTCTTCGGCTTTGCCGTCGAACCACAAGAACGGGGTGATTTTTTGCATATAGTTCTCCTCTCATTGCGCTGCCTGTGCGCGCAACTGCATGACGTAGAGTTTGCCGCCCAGCCAGGCAGTCGGCATCGCGAGCACCATGAGCGCAACGGGGTACCAGTGGGGGCCGAAGGCCGGTCCCTTGTTCCACGTCGCAACGGTACCCGCAATGCTCACGATAAGGCCCACGACTCCGCCCGCCAGCGCGTGCTGCATGGGCCGCTCGGGCGCGAGCCGCGCCGTGATGTAGCTGCCGGCGACGCCGTAGACGGTGCGATAGACCGTCGCCAGCAGCAAGAGCGCATCGCTCATCGGCTGGCCCCACGGAGGGAAGACTCCGGTTGCGTGCAGCACCATATCCGTGCCGAGGGACAAAACGACGACGGCGACAAAGCCCGCGAACACAGCGCCAATGCTGCGACCAATACGTCGCGGGCGGTGCCTCTCGTTCATGACTACCTCGCTCCTTTGTCCGTCCCTTGGACTCCCGAGGGATGCCAACAGCTCGGCAAGCCTGTCGTAGCTCGCAGCCACGCCTGCTCCATGGGGGACTTGAGGACCGCTTCACGTGCTTCGCGAGACTCGTAGAGGATCGTC
>QIAR01000120.1 GCA_003225595.1 Acidobacteriota bacterium
AATCTCTCGATAACATAGTTGGGTCTACACAGCACCGCTGCTCGCGCGATCTCGCATTCGGCTAAGAATCCCGGGGGCAATATGCAATACTCCGAACAAAGGAAAGCGGCGATATTCGTAGCTTCCGTTAGAAGCCGAATGTGCTGTTCACGTGGTGTATTGGCGAACAGTCCAAAGATCTGCCTACTGTCGCGATTGAAAAAGTCCAGAAAGATATTGGCGATCATGCAGAAAACATAATCAACAACCTATTGTAGGCGGGCTAGTTCGTTCTCGACGGACTTATGCAGCGGGGGTAACTGCAAGCCACCATTCTCGATCACAGCGTCGAATGCATAATTCTCTAGTTGTGTTTCACCGGGGTGATATTCATCAACCGCGACATCGAATTCCTGGCCGCGCGCTTTAAGCCTCGCTAGTCGAACGTCGAGAGGGGCCACAATTTTCCATGTTGTGAAGCCGCGATTCTTTAGGAAACGATAATCACTCCCGAATCGCATACTGTCAAAGACGATTGGCTTGCCTCCAACGTCCACTGAAAGTGCGGCGCGCAACCACACGTCCTCATCGATCGCTTTCAGGGCATCCGTCACTTGATTCAAAAGTGTTTTCGATTCTGAATCAAACAACGTTCGGCAGATCCATCGACAGGCGGAGCCCGTCGCGCATCTTGCAAACCCGTGGTCATCGACAAGATACTTTGCCACCGCCGTTTTCCCCATGGAAATCACCATAGGCGACCAGAATCCTGTCGGGAGGGACGGCACAGGCCCTTCCAGTCCACTGACACGGCAGTTCCGTCTGCGGGCGACCTGAAGGAGAAGCCGCGATCTCAGCTCCGAATAATGGACAGTAAGAGGAGGGAAGTACAGCACGACCTTCTCGGAATACCTCAGCGTAAACTCCAAGTGCCTATCAGCCAGTTCGCCATGCTTCTTAACAAGCACGAATGCAAGAGCCTGTAATTTGTCGATGGCTTTAACGAATTGTGCCTCCGGCGTGGCCCCATCCAACAGCTCAAACAATGCATCCGCCTGGGTCCGCCGCGCGGCAGGGCGAAGTCGCGATAGGTACCGGTCTATAGCGACACGCTCCGCCGAAGCTTTGCTGACTCTTTCTTGGGCGTTGAAGGCGTGCGTCGCCCGGCCTGTGCCGTCCCTCCCGACAGGATTCTGGTCGCCTATGGTGATTTCCATCTTGTCATGGAGAATTGCCAACTGAGCACAACGGTCAGGATACAACTCAGGAAAGTGGCCGACCAGCAGCAATACAGTGTCGGCAACGTGCCAGCTATGCTCTGCAACGCTCTCAAGACGAGGCATCGGCTCAACTATCTCCGCGTACTCCGCATCCTGGGTCTCATTTTCCCAGAAGCGCTGGTGGAAGTAGCGGCGAATCGAGCACAGCTTCATCGACCACAGCATTACGTCAATGTCGTGCTTCGCATCCGCAGCGTTGACTCGCGGATACAAGCCTCCAGAAATCGGTACTACCGGGGCCTTGTCGGCTCCGGAGTTACTTGGCTCTGCTCCGGTGAGGAGACCTTGCCTATCCATAATTTTGAGGGCTCCAGCAAAACATAACGATCTATCCGACTTCTGTCTTCTGCCTTCCGACTTCTTTCCCAATCTGCAATCTTCAATCTGCAATGGCCGATGGATACGAGTAGAGAGTCCTTAGTTGTCGGTTGAAGAGGCGGCCAGTGACGCCCGAGAACCGACTACTGAGAACTGACTGACCACTGAGAACTGTTACCTGCTCCTTCCCTTCAGCATCTCGACCACCGGATCAAGTCCGTGTGGCGCGGGCACCCTCGCCCGCGAACTGGTTCAATCTGCCCGGAATTTTCCACTCGGGCCCGCAAACACAAGCATCACGCCAACCTGGTAGGCACCACCAATCCCAATAGAACAGTTTTCGTCCCACTGTTTACCTTCCTGACCCTTACCTGCCTAGATGCCCTACATCCGCAAAATCTGAAATCTCGAATCTCAAATCTCCGGATCAAGTCCGTGCGTGTGGCGCGGGCGCCCTCGCCCGCGAACTTTGTTCAATCTGCCCGGAATTTTCCACTCGAGCCGACAAACACAGCCATCACCCCAATCTGGTAGGGATCACCAGTCCCAATAGAACAGTTTTCGTCCCACTGTTTACCCTGCTGATCCTTGCCTGCCTAGATGACCCGCGTCAACAAAATCTGAAATCTCGAATCTCAAATCTCCCGATCAAAGTCCGTGTGGCGCGGGCGCCCTCGCCCGCGAACTGGTTCACTCGCACGGAAGTTTTCCACTCGGGCCCGCAAACACAAAGCATCACGCCAACCTGGTAGGCATCGCCAGCTCCAGCAAAGCAGTTTTCGTCCACTGTTTACCTTCCTGATCCTTGCCTGCCTAGATGACCTACATCCGCAAAATCTGAAATCTTGAATCTCAAATCTCCGGATCAAGTCCGTCCGTGTGGCGCGGGCGCCCTCGCCCGCGAACTTTGTTCAATCTGCCCGGATTGTTCCACTCGAGCCGACAAACATAGCCATCACCCCAATCTGGTAGGGATCACCAGTCCCAATAGAACAGTTTTCGTCCCACTGTTTACCTTCCTGATCCTTGCCTGCCTAGATGACCTACATCCGCAAAATCTGAAATCTCGAATCTCAAATCTCAAATAAAAAAGCCGGCCCCACTGCTACTTGCCCTTCCCCTTCAGCATCTCCACCACTCGGTCAAAATCCTCCAGGGTCGCGTACTCGAGCACGATCTTCCCTTTCCCACGCCGGTCCCGTATGCGGACTCGTATGCCCAGAACCGCCTCCAGATCCCTCTGCACCGCCCGCACATTCGGATCCACCCAGCGCGCCCCACGCCTTTCCGGTTGCTGTTGTCCCTCGATCGGATAATTGGTGTTCATGATCAGGGTTTCCAGTTGGTCGACCGAGAGATGCTTCTCCAGAGCCGTCTTGGCGACTTTGACGATGTGCTCCGGATTTTGCAGTGTCAGCAGCATGCGCGCCAGGCTGAAATCGAGCTGGTCTTCTCTCAACATGAATTGCACTTCGCCCGGCAGCTTCAGCAGGCGCATGTAATTCGATACCGTCGAACGATCGATGCCCGTGCGTTTGCCAATCTCCTCCTGCGTGAGCCCGAAATCGCGGCTCAGCCGCGCGAAGGCCTCTGCCTGGTCATAGCAGTTGAGGTCCTGGCGCTGCAGGTTCTCGATGATCGTCATCTCCGCCGCCTGCTGGTCGGAGACATGCCGCACGATGGCTGGAATCTTGTCCTTGCCTGCGAGTTTCGACGCGCGCGTGCGCCGCTCGCCCGTGATCAGCAAATAGCGCCCGTCCTTTCCCGGACGCACCACGATCGGCTGAATAACTCCATGGGCCTGGATTGATTCCGCCAAGTCCTGCAATTCTTCTTGCGGAATCTTCGTCCGAGTCTGATACGGGTTGTGATCGATCCGATCGAGCGCCAGTTGCAGAACCGTGGCTCCGTCGGGAGGCATCGCCATGGCATGGACTTCGGCCAGAGTGGCGGCCACAGACGCCGGCGCGCCAGCCAGGCCAGCAGTGCCGGTCTGTGCCGTACCCGACCCGGGTGATGCCGCGACAACTGAAGAAGCAGTTGCTGAACCCGCCGCTAGTAGATTAGGCGCTCCGGAGGGGTCTCCAGCCACGACGCGTGATCCTCCGGGCAGCAGCGACTCCAGCCCTCGCCCCAGCGCTCTTCTTTTGTCGACCGCTATCGGAATTCCTTTTTCTGTCGCGACTGTTTTTTCCAATGTTGTTTTTTCTACTATCGTTTTCATCATCTCTCCCGATTTTGCACATCCGATGCCCGCGTAAGGGTAGGCGCCTCGTCTGCCATGCCGAGGACGGCTCACCTCACATCTCACTGAAGGCCAGGGCCGAACTAAAGCATCGCACCCACGTGCTGCAACAATCACAAAATGTTACATCGACATCCATGAATCTATATATTTATATATGTCTATGTATCACGCGGACTTGTCCATCTCGCCCACCGGCAACTCCGGTTCTTGTGCCGCGCCCTCCGCCACCTGGGGCATCTCCTGCGCCGCGAGGTAGTGCGCGATGATCTCCTTCGCCAACCGGATGTAACTCTCCGCTCCCTTGGAGCGCACGTCATATACCAGCGCCGGTTTGCCGTGGCTCGGAGCCTCCGCCAGCCGGATGTTCCGCGGGATGCTGGTCGCGCACAGCTTCTCCCCGAAGAACCTCTTGAGCTCGGCAGTTACCTGCTGCGCCAGGTTCGTGCGCTCGTCAAACATGGTCAGGACCACACCCTCGATCGCCAGCTCGGGGTTGAAGCTGGCGCGGATTCTGTCCACCGTATCTAGCAGCTCCGAAATCCCCTCCAGCGCGAAATATTCTGCCTGCATCGGGATCAGTACGGAGTCAGCCGCGACCATCGCGTTCAGTGTGAGCAGATCGAGTGCGGGCGGACAGTCCAGCACGATGAATTGGAAGCGATCGCGCAACGGCGCCAACACATCCCGAAGCCGGAACTCCGGCCGCTCCACGTCGACGAGCTCGAGATTCGCGCCGATCAGGTTCTTATGCGCGGGAATGATCCAGAGCTGCTCGAGCGCAGTGGTCTGCAGCGCCTCTTCCGCCGCGCCGGCACCCATGAGCAGATGGTAGGTACTGATTCGATCCGCATCTTTGATCAGGCCCAGGCCACTGGTAGCGTTCGACTGCGGGTCGCAGTCAATGAGCAGGGTGTTTACTTCGGCTGCGGCGAACGATGAGGCCAGATTAATGGCAGTCGTAGTCTTCCCCACGCCGCCCTTCTGGTTGGCAACCGCGATGACGCGTCCCATTAGTTTTTGGAGAATCGAGAGATGAGCGCAGCATAATTCGAATTGCTATGCGATGGCAATGATAGATTGTGTGCAAAAGTGAAATAAGTGTTGAAAACAGGAGTGCTTCTCCGTTCCAAGGGATCAACATTGATACGTCGTGGCCTCCCGAACCTCCTTGGCCCGTTTAATTTGGGGACTGAATGTTCCACGTGGAACATTATGCGCCCCTGGTATCCGCACGATCTAGTGTTCCGCGTGGAACACATCTGCCACGGGAGACCTTATATTTTGGAGAGACTTGCCTTTTAGAGGAGAGCAGCCCGTTTGGGGAGACTCGCTCTCGCCAGAATGTTCCACGTGGAACACTGGAAGCGCTTCAAGGCTGCCTTGGGAACGCAATACGGCGTGATTGTCACGGCAACACGATGTCAACTTGACAAGTGCTTCATATGAAAGGGCGACGTGTCGAAATGGTCGACCCATGGGTTGAAAGTTAAACTCCGATCGGCACGGAAGTGGAACGTCCGCCTGAAAATGCGGCGTGTTCCATGTGGAACATTAGAAATATGCCGACATTAGCACTTCATGGCAATCTCTGCGTGGCCAAGTGTTCCACGTGGAACATTGCCGCAAGCCCCGCCCCAGTAGGCTCTCGATCAGACGTCTCCCTGGGAGCATTCGTCAAGCGACCAACGTTCCACGTGGAACATTAATAGATTCTGCATAGTCTCGACATCCGGCCCTGTCACGCCCAGTAGCTTGGATCCTTCTGCAATGGGGTACCAAGAGTGGTGTTAACAATCTTGGTTCACCGTGACTCATTTACACTTCTGGCTGGGATGTACCCAAATTTTCACCTCGAGCCGTGTCTATCCGGACCTGCGACGCGATGTTCGGTCCACTTTTACTGTGTAGGTGCTACCGGACATGGTTCCTTTGAAATTCTGGTGCAGCGTGGTTAGGAGTTTCGGTGCTACTTGGTTTTTATCAATTTCCCCACAAGTGAGTCTCTGACGGTTTATATTTCCCACTCCCGAGCTATCCTCACCTCGTAATTAGGCCGCTAAATTCCACTGTTTACAGAGTCGATTCCTTGCCTTGGAGGCACTTCAGAAAGACCGGACGCCGACGAGCAGCACGCGTGCCGACGATAAGGGAATAGGGAGGGGATCCTGCCAGCGGAAGTCAGGAGCGAGCGCGAGGGCACGGGAGATTTGTGATTGGCCAATGAGAAGGACCAGACGTCCGCCGGGGGAGACCAGGCGGGCGGCGACCGGCAAGGCCGAATCGAAGCGCTCGACGGCGCGCAGGGTGACGACGTTGCCGCTCGGGGGCGAGGGTTTTGAGATGTGCTTGCCAGCAAGATCAGGCGGGATCGCGTCCGCGTCGGCAACGAAGTTTTCTGCGCGGCCGGGAAATACATCGACGTCCGTCAATGTAAGAGCCCGGATGACCTCGCGCAGGAAGGTCGCCTTCTTGTGATTCGATTCGATCAATGTGAGGTGAATTTCCGGAGCCCAGATTTTCAGAGGCAGGCCGGGGAAGCCGGCTCCGGAACCTATGTCGAGGACACTTGGGGCGGGGAGGCGCTCGCTGCGCTCGTATTGCGGACCCGCAGCGGGGGTGTCCGTCCGCACACGAGGATCGGGGAAGAGATGGTAGGCGGCGAAGAGCGACTCGCCGAAATGTCGTGTCACGATATGTTCCGGCTGACGCACGGCAGTGAGATTGATACGCTCGTTCCAGCGCAAGAGAATATCGATATACATCGATATGTTCTGCAGTTGGGTCTCGGAAAGAACAGCAGTTTCCCTTCGACTTCCGCTCAGGGCAGGCTCTCGGAGGCTAAGGCCCGCTCGGAAGGACAACTCTTCAGAGGCAGTGGCAGGTACGGGGGCTGCGAGGAACGGCTGGAGCAGGTCGGCGATGTGACGCGTATCCATCGGCCATGGGGATTGTAGATGGAAGATTGCAGATTGGGGAAGAAGAGGGAAGGCGACTCTCCGGTAATGGCCTTCGGCAGAGCGGGGGAATTCTCTATTGTTGGGTTCAGCCCAGGACTTGCGTCCAGGGATATCATCTGCCGCCCCTTCGGGCTGGAGCTTGCCGCGGGTGAGATTCCGTCCAACCCCACGAAAGGGATTGAGCGATGCGGTTGAAACTCGTAACATTCCCGAAAGGGAAGCGGATTCAAGGAAGTCTCGTAGCGAGCTGTTCTAGTGAGGTTGAAAGGCCTTCGCTGTTCAATGCTTCTTGCCGAACCAGCGATTTGGCTGTTCCGTCGAAGTAGGTTTGCGCCTTGGTCCAAGCCTCGAAGGCCACAAGACGCCCTAACAATCGTCCCGCCAGGTCGGCTCCCCGGAAGTGAATTCCACCGTAGCGTCGGGACATGCCCGCCTCGTTGGCCGCGTCGGTGAAAGTTCCCCATCTCAATACGATGGCATGCGCCGGTGTGACGCCGGGTTCGATCCTTGAGCTACCCGGCGCGAGAGTTACCGAATATCCGAATTGGTCACTTCCTGTCCAAAGGGCCAGAATTCGAGCAGCGGCAGCACTATACGTGCTGTGGCCCGAAACGTAATCTGGAAATGGAGGAGTGGGGAACGACGCAAGTTGGTAAGGCATCCACTGCGAACCATCCATTTCCACTGTGCCTTTTCCCGGACCGCCC
>QIAR01000794.1 GCA_003225595.1 Acidobacteriota bacterium
CCGAGTAAATCCAAGTAAACCCCACCTGTATGGATCCGCATGATGACCCAAATCGATAAGTCCTGCTCCAGTATTACTTGGAGGCAAAGGCAAAGATCAAACTTTGAAGACCGAAGATCCACGTTCAGTCGAGGAAACAGGCAAAACGACATATCGCAGAAGTCATGGCCGACATGGAGTGCTCATGGCCTGATGGCCCTGTTGTTGCTGACCGCTCTTGCCGCCGCTCTGGTTTTTATCTCGAAATAGAGACTGGCAATGCTCCGGAATGTCGCCAAGCCACGGAATGCTGGTTGCCTTATCGGTGATGATCGTCGGACCTAGATTCGGGGAATGGCTGGCCGCTAGGGTTCACCTGTCCGGACTATTTGTGCTGCTCTGGCCTTACATCCACTGGACCATCGCCGTCGGGTTTACCATCCTGGCGGTCGAGGCTCTCTATTTCCTCGCTCCAAACGTCAAGCAACGTTTCCTGGCCACCCTGCCCGGTGCGGTTCTTGCTGTGGGCTGCTGGATCGGTTTGTCTTATTTGCTCGGGATTTATTTCCGCCATCAGGCTCGACGATCACGGCGAAAACGGCATGGATCTGGTGAGAAATATCAAGAGGATGTATGAACACAGCGACGGACATGTGCAGGTCCTCGCAGCAAGCATACGTCATTTGCTTTGTTCCTTTGCTCTTGGCGCGGAGCTTATCACTGTGCCTGGGAAGGTTTTGGAGGAATGGGCAACAACCGAAATTTCACGTACAGAGGGGTCGATGCGAGTGGCCGGACTCTGAAGGCGATCCCATACAAAGGGTTGGATCTCAACCTTCCCTGGGAAAGCTTTGACATCGCACATGAACTCACAACTAAGGGTATCCAGAAATTTATGGGTGATTATCAAAGCACGCTGAGACGCTCGGCGTAATGTCTGGAGGCTGGTGGAGACAGCCAGAGGCAGCTTCTTCACAAGCCGAAGCCGCTCGTGGCGCGTGCCATGCGCCAGTTCCACTCGGCCCGTGCGTTTGCAGGGAACTGGCGGCAATGATCCGGATCCCTGAGCGTTTGGCGACCGAGGACACGAGGTCATGCACTAAGCTAAGAGGCTCGCGACCAGGCCACTCATTTTCCGAGTCGACGACAGGACCAGCGCATGGGCATGTAGACGATCGTGCCTACAGCGCTACCGGGATTGGTGACAAGAGGGAGGGTTTCCTGAGAGGTAGAGTCTCGCACCGCAGCGAGCTTGGACCGTGTTTTCTTAGCTAGACCAAAATCGAGAATCTTTCCCTGGCCGCGCTCGGTAACAAAGACGTTTCCGGCTTGATGTCACGATGAACAATGCCCTTAGCATGAGCAACATCAAGCCCATCAGCGAGTTGAACAGCGAGGTCGAGGAGCAGATCGGTCGACAGAGGCTTGCCTCCGATTCGATTCTGCAGAGTTTGGCCCTCGAGCAGTTCCATGGCGATGAAGTACTCGCCCTCGTACTCGCCGACGTCGTAAATCGTGCAGATGTTAGGGTGATTCAAAGCCGACGCCGCTCGGGCTTCGCGCTGAAAACGCTCGAGAGCCAGCGGATCCCGGGAATCGCGAGGCAGAAACTTTAGCGCCAGCTGGCGCTCCAGGCGCGTATCCTCGGCGCGATAGACGACCCCCATACCACCTTCGCCCAGTTTCTCCAGCACCCGGTAATGGGAAACGATTTGGCCGACCAAGTAAGGAGGGACGTCCACCCTTGGCTGTGCATGTTAGGCCCGATTTAGTGGGCAGTCAAACCCCAGCTTTGCCTGTCGTTAGCACATGATATGTCCGGTTGAGATAGCACGTGATCTGTCCTTTACCGAAGGAAATTCGTGGCGACTGAGCAGGTGGGCGAGCTGGACGTCGCCCGGCCACGGTGGTGCTGAACTGGAAGGCTGCTCCAGGCAAGAAATTGTTTTGGCACACCCCTTCCGGCAGTTTATCTGCCCTTTATCTCACCTAGATTCAAAAGCGCAACCTAGCCGGGACCAGACTGGCACGCCACTGGTGACAGCGCTTTTGTTCGCTCACCAGACGAATCTCTGTGCAGTTAGAAGCTTACTGCCGTCGGAAGCCTTGCCTCGCCGTTCTGCTGGGGAGGCGGCTCACGCCGAAAAGCTCAGTTCCAAGCAGCTAATCCAGTGTATACTCTCGCTCCCGGGTGGCAATTTGGGGCGCCTTCAAACGGCTGAGGAACGCCTGTGCTCCGTTTCTTAATTCCCCCTCTAGGCAACAACGTCGAGGCGCTCGGACCATTAACTTTCCGCTGGAAGTATTTGCCACACCAGGAGGCGGGCCATGCAAACCTTGTTCCACCGCGCCAGCATCTGCAATCGGGCTGTCATCCGACTTAGCCGAATGTTAACTGTTATCTTGGCTCTCAGCCTCCCCAGCCTCGCGCAGATCCAGAATGGGCAGTTCACGGGCGTGGTGACGGATCCGAGCGGCGCGGTCATTCCCGGAGCGACGCTTACGGTTAAGAATCTGGATACCGGACTGACGCTAACCACAACCAGCAACGACTCTGGTCTCTACACGGCGCGTGAGGTCCCCATTGGAAGCTACAAGATCACAGTTGAGGTACGAGGATTCAAGACCGTGATCAAGACCGGCCTCATCTTGAATGCCGGCGCCAATCAACGGGTTGATTTCGAGTTACCCATAGGTGGACAAGTGGAGACTGTTGAGGTGGTCGGCGGC
>QIAR01000121.1 GCA_003225595.1 Acidobacteriota bacterium
GTCTCCGCCGCCCCCGCCAGCTTCGTAAACTTGTACACATTCGTCCGGTTGCGGTTTGCGCCCCAAACAGCCTCCACGATTATTCCGCACTGGTCTTCGAGCACATGGCGGTTGGCCGTGAACTGGTGGCGCACCCATCCAACCCGCGCCGCCTTGCGCTTCAATTCGATGTTCACGTCCGGCACTAGATTGGGCAAAATTGCGGCCCATTGGTCACCCTTCAGCCCGTTGTATGATACAGGCAGCTTGTTCACCAACTGCACTATCTCGTTGGCCTCGGCGCTTGCCGACATCTGGCGGCGCTCCATTGCCTCCATGGCCGCCAGGAACTTGTCCTCCCACTTCTCGAACCTCGCGATGGTGCGCCCGAACACGTAGAAACCGCTCATGCGGTTGGCGACGTGCAGGTCGCTTTCGCCCCGCTCGTCCATCACGCCCAGCGCCATCATGGTGCTACTCAGCTTGCCCACAAGCTCTGTCCAGATGGCATCCCTCAGCCGCATCTCCTCCTGCCTGACATGGAAGTCTGCGCGGTAGGGCTCGGCCTCCGTCCGGATGCCCGCGTCAATGATGACCATGCGCTTGGTGATCGTCTCGTTGTCGAGCGATGCCGTGTTGGCGGTCATCCAAATCCTTGCCTGGTAGGGCGTCACGCGCTCGGTCGCCGTGGTATACAACTCGCGCCGCCGATCCACGCTGCCTGTGGCAATTGCCTTCATGCTGTCGATCAGCTTGCGCTCATTGTTGGCTTCGTCCAAGATCAAGAACGGGTTGCTCATGGCCATGAGCTTCAGCTTGTCATCCTCCGCCGTCGAAGGCGTCACCGAGAACTTCCGCCCTTGCAGCAATCGCCCGACCTTCGCCGCGAGGCCCGTCTTGATCGAGCCCCCCGGCCCGAAGAAGTAGACCAGCGGGTTGGCAATCACGCGCTCCTGGAAGAACAGGCTGATGATCGCAACGCTCAGGATGGGGTGCGCATTGAATCGCCCCACGCCCTCCTCGGGATAATTGATGGTGTCGAGGATGTGCCTGCTGATCAAATCGTCGTCATGTGGGAACAGCCCGCCCCTGTTCAAAACGAATGGATCGAGCAGCACAGCAGGGCGCAGAAGGCGGGCGGCCAGGCGCGGGAGATGCATCCTGACCACCAGCTTGTCAGGGATGGGCGGAAGCTCGTGCATGTCCTGCACGATCTCGTACTCGCCCTTGGCCGTCACGCTGCCTGGCGAGGCGGCTGTCTTGTTCTGTATCTTCAATTCTAGAATGGGCTTGCCATCAACAATGACATCGCGGTTGCCCAGAGCATCCGATTTCTCCGTCGCCTTGAAGTAAAGGTGATAGCCGCCCGATGGCGTGCTGACCTTGAATGTCTTGGGCAAAAGGAATGGCAGACTTGCTGAGACCGTGGCTGCGTCGTCCACGTCAATGATGCATACTTCGGCGCGCTTGGGCACGGAGACACAGTTGTAATTTGCGTTCTCCTTGTGCCAATGCTGGATCATGGCGGCGTCGGTCGTAGCGATGTCCGGCCAGCCTGATTTGTTGGAGTATTTCAAACCCGGCCGTGCAGGCACTATCCGCACGCCGAGTGCCGCCATCTTCGTTGTGATATCTTTGAAGCCCATAAGCGTTAAATTCTCCGAAGCTGAATTGGGAATGAAGGTTTCACGGGCTCCGGCTGGGCGATCAGCACAGTGGAGCCCGCTAATTCCACTCAGGGAAACACCCATGAGTGGGTTATTGGGCTGTGCCGTTTGCAGGAATACATACGCGATCCCTCGCATCCGGTCAGCCCAAGCTTTTACATTTGCTCTACGTCTTCGAGCGTCGCTTCGTCGGCGTCAACCGCACCCTTGCCGCTGAGCAAGAGAGTGATTTCAACTTCATTCAGGTCCTTGCCGATCTTGCGCTTGAGCGCTTCGCCATCCAAGTAAGGCTCGGCTTGCTTCATGGCTGCATCCTTGATTGCCGTCCACTTCGCCGCCGATGCACGGGTGAACGCGTAGCCGAACGCGCGGCTGCTGTCGTGGCGCATGAAGATGTCGATGCCATAAACGCCGCCGTTGTCTTCTTCGGACGGCAGGTCGGAAATTGCCTTGAAATTGGCGCGTGAAAGCCGGATCGCCTTGACCGTTACCTCGGGTGCCTTCGTCCCCTGCGGAAACTTGCCAGTCTTTGGGTCAACATTCACATAGGCAAAAATCAACCCGACGAACCTGTCCTTTGCGTATGCTGTCTTGTCCACGCCCTCGCAGCACGCAGCCTTCTGCTCCGGCGTCGAGAGGCAACGGTATTCGCCCACGCCCTCGCGGTAGTGGATTCTCGCGTGTTTCAGGGCGACCCCCGGAACAAACGCAAAGCGCGCCACATTGCCCTTTTCGACCTTCAATGCAGGGAGCCCAGTTTCTTTCCGGAACTCTTCCGCTTCCTCACTGCCGAAAGTGACTTCGCCTTCGCTGGTTGTGGTTCCTTGCGCTGTGGTGGGTTTTGCTGCTGGCGCGGCGGGTGTTGCTGCGGGTTTCGGCGCGCCGTTAGCGCCATTGGTTTTGGTCTTGGCAAGCTTGGGTGCTGCCGCTTCTATCTGCTCTGTTTCGTCATCGAACGTTTTAAAAACCATACGGGTCCTTATTTTTGGGCTCTGCCCATTTTGACTACTTTGAATGGGCCGAGGTCCACATGCTTAATACTGTCCTTGATGACAAACTTAAATTTCGCGGCTCATGGAGAGTGGGTGAAGACCCACGGCCCGCCGGAGACCGGTGTGACTCCCGCGAATCACTCAACCTCTGCTTAACTGCAAAATGTCGGCGACTTGGTCGGTGACGCTGAAATTCACGAAGGTCACGGCGCATTCCGGTAACCGCTTCCATCAATTAGACTGACCCTCAATTACGATCTTTCGCGCATTCGCGTACTCTGCACTTAGCCGGGTAGCAAGCTTATGATTGCCACGAAGGTTGGCGACTGCAATCCGATCCGCCTGCCGGAGAAAATACTCCGTGCTATCCAGTTCCGGCTCCTTGCACTTCCGTGCTGGTTTCCCGGGGGATTGTTCTTCCAGCATCTCAACAAGTTCTTCAGTATGGCGTCCCCGGTAGAACCAGCTTCGCACCGTATTAGCGTTCAAGCCGATCTTTGCGAGAGTCTTGTAGTACGCGCCCTTCGGAAGCCGTTTCTTGAGTTCAATTGCTAGCTAGCGGCAGCATCTTCCGCCTGATGTGGGCTGAGGTCTGGTTGATGCTGGCAGTGATGTCCTTATAGGAAGCCGCGAGTTCCGCCAACAACTGCTCCGTGGTCAGGCTCCGATAGTCAATCTGACCGACCGTTGCGGTGCAACGGTTGCTCGTCTTTGCCCCGCCGACCCAGACGCACTCAACACGACGCTCGGTGTCACCCGGCTTTGCCCGCTGCTGCACATCTGTTTCCAGCACGGGCTCGCCGAGGCCGGCGATGTAGATCGGTTGGCGAGACTCACACAAGACCCAGCAGAAAGGCGCGTGTTGCAAGTATTCGATCAGTTCGGTGGGAACGATGGAGTCGGGTTTGTAGGGGCCCACATTGGCCTCGATGTACGGCCCGTCCACAAAGACGAAATCGTCTTCGCCAAGCTGTTCCGCCTCCAAGCAGTCCACCCAGTCGAGCGCCGTTATTTTCGGATTCTTCTCGGTGATGATCCTGTGCCCGAGACGCACGTTTTCCTGATAGCTGTGTTGGCGTCCTGCGTCCTCCGTCTGTAGTAGCACCGCCGCACTCGAATCCGCCACCATTGAAAGTGAAAAAAGGCGCTAGCAAAATGGCCCGCTGGTCGCCCAACTTATATAGCTCAGCTAGTCGGTTGAATTCTTCTTCTGTGCGCTGCGGCACGATGAGGGAATTCCCGATGTCACGGAGCGCATGAAAAAACGGCGCGGTGATCGGATCATTGATGATCCATTCCTTGTAATCCAGACCTGCCGCCATCGCGTAAAAGCTGAGATTCCCTCTGCCTGCGCAGACATCGACAAATTTTCGGCCCTGCTGCGGGATGTATTGGAGGAGTTTGGGTGCGAGTAGGTATTTCGCCCCGGGCCAAAGGTAGTTGGGAGCACGGACCTTTCTGTGTGAAGAAGACACAAGTTCGCTCGCAGATTTCTGCGAAAAGATTTCTTTTCGCGTCTATCCAGCGAAACGAACCCCAGAGCGTTGCTCTGTATTAGGTGCTGCTATCTATCGCAGGCGGCTGTTCGTCTCAGTGTTGCTGGCGGCTTCGGGCTCGGGTTAGGCCCAGGTGACTCTTCGTTCTTATGCCAGCAGCTTTCTGTTCTGGTTGATCTCTGTTTCCTTAGATACAAAAAGTTGGGCCTTGGTTTTAAAAATCTGCACGAGTAAAGATGGCGATTTCCCGCGTCCGTAACCGCAGGGGTATCCAGAAGCATCAAGACGAGCGCGGGGACGGCAGCGATTTTGGGCAAAGAATGCCCCGCCAGCAACGGCGGGGCTTGGGGACTGCTCAATCTCTAGGATGTCTTTCCTTAGCCCACACGAGCGTGACCTTTTCTGCACGCTTGTCTTGATCGAGCGCACGAAGATAACGCTCAATGCTCTTCAGATCGGCGTGACCCATCTGCTCTCGCAGCGAGGCGATGTCCATCCCTTGACGCAGGCAGTGGGTTGCGTATGTCGAGCGCCAGCGGTGCAGCCACCAGTCATCCGAATTCATGCCCGCTCGCTCCGCGATTCGCTGCGACATGATGAGCAGCTTGTCATTGGGCGTGCAGTTCCGGGTCGGGAAGACCAGATCGCAGCCGGACTTCGGCTTCAGTTGGCGAAGCTCGTCCACAAGCTCAGGCGGGATGTACACGTCCCGGCACTGGTATGCCTTGGGCACGAAGTCGTACTCCGGGTTCTCGTCAATGCGGATGACCCCCCGGTAGAGTTGCAGGCGGTCGAATGTGAGGAAGACAAGCTCGGACTCTCTCAGCCCTGCCATGAGGAAGGTCTTGAAGATCACCCGGTGACGAGGGCTGCACTTGGCAAAGAATTTCCCCAATTGCTCGTCGGTGTAGATGTACACCGGAGAATTCTTGGTGTACTTGGGCGCATCCGCATTCGTCGCTACCGAGATTCCCCGAGACTTGAGGAACTGGTTCACTCTGATGAATTTGGTGTTCGCGGTGCGCCGGGATTTCGTTGGGCTTTGCTGGTGCGCCCAACCAGCGTAATTGAGCAGATCGAGCCTCGTGACTTGCGAGAGGGCGTTTTTCCCCTTCCGCTCGCAGTACGCTTGGAACTCCCGCAGGACTTGCTTGCACGCGGCGTATGTCATCGGGCGCTTGCTGCCGTTCCCAACCTGCGCCTCAAGCTCTTCCAGATGCGCCGAAACGGCGTCGGCTATCGTGCCCGTGGTTTGCGCCTTCTTGGGCCGCTCGACGATCCCGTGCTCCATCGCCTTGAAGAGCGCCCGCTGGCGCTCCGCAATGGCTATGGCGTCCGCTGGCTTGGGGCCGCACTTCTTCCAAGTCAAGCCGGGGTTGTAAAAGGAGATTACGTAGCTGCCCTCGGGATGCCGCTCTTCATGCCCGTTCACCCGAACCATGTCTGCAACGATCTTGCCCTTGGCGTCGAGCACCGGGCGACAATACCGCCACTTCCCATCGGCGAGACGCACGTGCTTCCAAATGCTCACTTTTCTGTTCAATCCCATCGACCTCTCCCTCTAATACTGAAATTTGAGAGAATCGGGGCGAAACATTAGAAAGAACATTAGAAAGGAACGTCGTAGCCCTAGGGAGTCAGTGGGTTAGGGAAGAAATGGCTCCTCAGGTAGGACTCGAATCCACGAGCAAACGTACATTCAAGTAGATACAGGGCACGGCTGGCGATATTAGTACATGGAAAGCAGTCGAGCGCAGTGTTATTGGATCGCGGATGGATCGCAGGCTTCGGCGGAACGCTCACACCGGCCTGATTTTTGTTCACGCTGAGTCTGGTCCGGAGCCGACCTCAGCCGCATCGCACCGTTCCCATCCACAGGTCGTGAGCGCAAACGCCTTCCCATGAGAAGGCCGGTAAGTGTCAAGTCTGGTCTTTGGTGCTGTAAGCGCCTCGCCCCACCCCTCTACTGTCCCCCCAGGATTAGCGGCAGCCCGTTCTTGGGGTTGCCAATCACGACCACCTTCGCGTTTGCGCTCTTGGCCAGGTTTTCAGTGGCTTCAATGCCCTTCCATTCCAAGAGTTGCGGGCTGATGCCCTGGGCCACAATCTGCTGAAAGTCGCGGATGCCAGCCGCCTCGATGCGCTTGCGTTCGGCTTCTTGCTTCTCCTTTTGCAGGCGGAAGCTCATTGCCAGCGCCTCCTGCTCGGCCTGTT
>QIAR01000122.1 GCA_003225595.1 Acidobacteriota bacterium
AATCAGCGCGCAGAACCGGAATTTTCCGGGTCGCAGCGGGCCGGGGCAGATGTATTTGGCGAGTCCGCTGACGGTTGCGGCCAGCGCTGTGGCGGGATACATTACTGAATATCAGCCGAGTGAAGACAGGGAATTGGCGCCGGCTTAGAGAGGTTGTCGGAAAACTCAGAAAAGCAGATTCCTCGCGGCTGAAGCAAGTTCCTCAGGGGCTAAAGCACCATTGATCGGCGTGGACGCGTGAGGACGCTCGTTCCCATGAACCGGCTTACCTATACGGGAAGCTCGGAATCTTGCTAGAATTCTATTAAGCTCCGCACAGATCCAGGGAGACAGAGATTCTATGACATACGTAATTGCAGAACCGTGCATCGGGACGAAGGATACCGCCTGCGTGGATGCTTGCCCGGTGGATTGCATTCATCCCAAAAAGGATGAGCCCGCGTTCGCGGAAGAGGAGATGCTGTACATCGACCCAGTCGAGTGCATCGACTGTGGAGCTTGCGTGCCGGTGTGTCCAGTCTCGGCGATCTTCGCGCTTGATGATTTGCCGGAGAAGTGGAAGGACTTCACCGAGCGCAACGCCAAGTACTACGGGCGGTAGCACGTCGCAGATTAAAAGGGCGCACGCCTGCGCATCGGGTTTGCGCCTTTTGCTTTTTAGCACTCAGCACTCAACACCTAGCCACCCGAGCCCCTCCCATTTTTTTTCATGAACATCAAAGACTTCAAATGACTGAGCGCCAACTGCTGGGTGCTCCTTTCCATCTTCCAACCTGTCAATTACAATCGAAGTTAAATCTGCTGCGAATGATTGACGCAGTGTAGCGACGCAAATTTGCGTCGCGGGCTTACAGGCTTCCATGGCCCTGAAGGAGTCGGAAGCGATTGTCTTGCGTACTTATCCCTTGCGCGAGGCGGACCTGCTGGTCACGTTATTCACGCGGCTGGAAGGAAAAGTGCGCGGGGTGGCGCGTTCGGCGAAGAAATCCAAGCGACGGTTCGGCGGGGCACTTGAGCCGCTGACGTATGTCCGGGCATCTTACGAGGACCGCGAACGGCAGGAGTTGGCGCGGCTCGATTCCTGCGAAGTGTTGGAATCGCCGCTGGCGACGGAAGTGAGCTATCCGCGAGCGGTGGCGCTGGGGCACATCGCCGAATTATTGGATGAGTTGTTGCCGGATCGCGAGGCCAACGATGCGATTTTCCGGCTCGCGATTTCGGTGTTGGGATCGTTACGTGGACCTCATGTGTGGATGCCCGTTACCTACTTTGAGCTGTGGATCACGCGACTAGTGGGCTTCCTGCCTGAATTCGGGGAGTGTCTTGTATGTGGCAGAGCTTTGAATGGGCATCGGGCGTTTTTTCACGCACTCGCGGACGGACTGATGTGCGCAGATGATAAGCGGCTGGCGTCTTCGGAAATGTCGGCTGAGTCGCGTGCAATTGCGGTACAGATGTTCCGCGCGCCAGTCGAGAATTTCGCGGGCGAGCCGTGGCCCAAAGTGCGTGGCGCGGATCTGCGGCGTTTCCTGAAGCAGGCGCTGGAGCGGCATATCGAGAAGAAGCTGGTTACGGCGAGGATGCTGGAGAAAATCAGCAGTTAATTTAGCACTCAGCCTTTAGCCATGAGAGGTTCCTGCCAGGTTCGCGAAAGCCGCTTTTTGGGCACATGCTAAGCGCCAAATGCTAACTGCTTGATCAAAAACGTAATCCATTCGTGAATTCATCAAAGACCAATCCGCCCACTTTTCAGGAACTGATTCTTCGGCTGCAAACCTTTTGGGCCGAGCGCGGATGCGTCCTGCAGCAACCCTATGACGTCGAGGTGGGCGCCGGAACCATGGCTCCAGAAACTTTTCTGCGCGTGCTCGGGCCTAAGCCTTACAAGGTGGCTTACGTCCAGCCTTCGCGCCGCCCGGCCGATGGGCGTTATGGCGAAAATCCGAACCGGCTGTACAAGCACATGCAGTTGCAAGTCATTTTGAAGCCGCCGCCGGAAGACATGCAGGAACTTTACTTACAATCGCTGAGCGCGATGGGCATTCATCTGCGGCAGCATGACATCAAGTTCGAAGAGGACAACTGGGAATCGCCGACGCTGGGCGCGTGGGGGATTGGCTGGCAGGTGATGCTCGATGGTCTGGAGATCACCCAGTTCACTTATTTTCAGCAATGTGGGGGCGTGGATCTGTTCCCCATCTCCGCCGAACTGACTTACGGACTGGAGCGAATTGCGGCTTTCCTTCAGGACGTGGACAGCATTTATGACATCGCGTGGGCGCGCGATCCGGAAACTGGTCAGGTCACGACATATGCGGACGTTCGGCTGGCCGAGGAGCAGCAGTTTTCTGTGTACAACTTCGAAGCGGCCGACGTGGAGAAGACGTGGAAACATTTTGAGCTTTGCGAATCCGAATGCAAGAAGTTGCTCGAAGGGTATGCTGCACTTCAAAAGGAGAAGCGTGCCACAGACGGATTGGCGCGGGACCGAGCGCGATTCCCGATGCTTGCGGCCTATGACTTGTGTTTGAAATGCTCTCACCTATTTAACATCCTGGACGCAAGGGGCGCGATCTCCGTGACGGAGCGCGTGGGCGTGATTGCGCGTGTGCGCTCGCTCGCTGTAGGGATTACGAAAGCGTATTTGGATCAGCAGGGGGGAGGCAAGAGTGTCGCGCAGCATGACATGATCAAAGCAGTACCGAAGCCGCCGAGAGCGGCGAAGTCAAAGAAAGTAACCGTCACTTCTTAAAGTGCCATCGGACAGGATGTGATGAGGGCCACTCTCTCCTGGCAATAATTCTGGGGCAGTAGTCATTTACTTCATGCCTGATTTTTTACTCGAGATCGGCTGCGAAGAGATTCCGGCGCGGATGATCGACGCCGGTTCGCAGGAGTTGGAAAAACGGGTGAATGACCTACTGAGTCGGGAGCGGCTTGCACCCGCGCAAACCATCATCCATCTCGACACCCCGCGGCGGTTGGCCATCTTGGCTCCGGGTATTCCGGCAGCGCAGCCTGATATTACTGAGAAGGTCACCGGTCCATCCGTAAGCGTTTCCTTCAAAGACGGCCAACCTACTCCCGCTGCACAAGCTTTCGCCAAGAAGGCCGGGATTGATGTTTCGCGACTGGAGAGGATCACAACTCCAAAGGGTGAATACTTGGCTGCTACGGTTCGAAAGAAGGGTCGCGCAGCAAGTGAGATCCTGGCTGAGTTTCTTCCCAAGGAGATTGCTTCGATCTACTGGCCAAAAAATATGTATTGGCGAAAGCCCAATGAGCGCTTCGTACGTCCAGTGCGATGGCTGGTCGCGATGTTAGATGACGAGGTGATTCAGTTGGAATTCGATGGCATTCTTGCCGGCCATCAGACACGCGGACATCGCATTCTGGCCAAGAGCGAGATCAGTATTCCTCGTGCGGGCGCCGCATACATTCAAGCTTTGGAGCGGACGAAGGTGCTCGGCCGCGACGCACGCGAACAGCAGATCCGGAAAGGGCTCGATGCCGCGACGCGAGCTATTGCGGGCGCGCGCTGGCGCGAAGACAAGGTGCTGATCGACACCGTGGTCAATTTGACGGAGTTTCCTTCCGTCATTCTCGGTAACTTTGATGGTGAATTTCTGGAATTGCCGGAAGAAGTGCTGGTCACAGTGATGCGCGACCACCAGAAGTATTTCGCTGTCGAGGACGCCAATGGCAAGCTGGCGCCTCATTTTCTTGCCGTCTTGAACACCGACGGCGATCCCGAAGGCATCATTCGGCATGGGCACGAGCGCGTGCTGCGAGCACGTTTCAACGATGCGCGTTTCTTCTGGCAGACGGATCAGAAAATTCCGCTGAGAGAACGGGTACAGCTGCTCAAACACGTCACCTTTCAGAAAGATCTGGGCAGCTACTACGAAAAAACCCTCCGGGTGCAGCGGCTTTGCAGTTGGCTTTCGGAGATCGTGCGGCAGAGCGGCATCGCGGTTCGTCCAGGGGTTGTGCATAAGGCGGCCTGCCTGGCGAAAGCTGATCTCACGACCGAGTTGGTAAAAGAATTCACGGAGTTGCAGGGAATTGTGGGTGGGTTGTACGCGCGAGTGCAGCAATTGGATCCCGATATGCCGGAAAGCACCCGGTTGGCAATCGCGGATGCCATTTACGATCAGTACAAGCCGGAGTCTGTCGAGGATTCGGTCCCGCGCACAATTGAAGGCGCGGTGCTCTCGATTGGGGATAAATCGGACAGCATTTCCGGCATGTTTTCCTTGGGACTACAACCGACGGGGTCGAGAGATCCATTCGCGCTGAGACGGCAGGCGAACGGGATTGTAAAGATCATTGCCGAGCACAAGCTGCCGTTGAGTCTTGGCCAACTATGCACTGACGCACGCGAAGCCTACAGAGGATCAGAGGCGGAGAAGAAATTTTCTGGCAAGGTCGATTACGACAGGAGCTTACGTGAGTTCTTCCGCGAACGGCTGGAGTTCTTCCTGCGCGACGTTCGTGGCTTCGCGTATGACGTGGTGAAGGCAGTGTTGGCGTCTGATGCTGACGATATTGTGGACGCAATCGCGCGCGCAGAAGCTGTAACTAAAGCCCGCCCGTCACAGGATTTCGAATCGATCTCCATCGCTTTCAAACGAATCAAGAACATCCTACGCCAGGCCAGTGAGGCAGGAAAAAAGATAGCCGACGGCATTGACCCGAGTGCATTTCAAGAACAAGCGGAGAGAGACCTGGCATCCGCAATTCCGGAAACGGCGCAGAAGGTGGAGTCCCTGCGCCGGACACGCAATTACGAACAGGCGCTGATCGAAATTTCCAAGCTCCGGCCCGCTGTGGACAGATATTTTGACAAAGTAATGGTGATGGTCGAGGATGAGCGGACTCGGGCCAGTCGGCTGGCTTTGTTGCAAACACTCCTGAATGAATTTTCCACGATCGCCGACTTCTCCGAGATCGTGACTGAAGGCAAGGAATCTAGGGGACCGAAAGAATCTAATAAACAATGAGGACCCATTATGGCGACGACAACCCTTTCCAAAACAGAAGTTGAGTCAATCGAAAAAAAACCGGCCACCAAGTACGTTTTCTTCTTTGGCAACGGGAAGGCTGACGGCAACGGCAAGATGAAGGATGAGCTCGGCGGCAAAGGCGCAGGACTGGCGGAGATGACGAATGCGGACTTACCCGTTCCTCCGGGATTCACCATTCAAACGGAGGCCTGCCGCGAATACATGCGGCATGAAGCCGTGTCTGAAGAAGTAAATCGGCAGATGGAGGAGGCGTTGCAGCGGCTGGAGAAACTTCAAGGCCAGAAACTCGGCAAAGGTGAGAACCCGCTGCTGGTGAGCGTGCGCTCGGGCGCCAAGTTTTCTATGCCCGGCATGATGGACACGATTCTCAATCTCGGCCTAAACGATCAAAGCGTTGAGGCACTGGCCAAGCGGAGCAAGAATCCTCGTTTTGCCTACGACTCCTATCGGCGCCTGATCCAGATGTTCGGCAACGTAGTGCTGGAGATTAAGAAAGAGGAATTCGAGCACGTCTTCGAGGCTAAGAAGAAGCAGAAAAAGGCGGAGCTCGACACTGACCTTGATGCCAAGGCGCTCAATGAAGTGATCACGGAATACAAGAAGGTCGTGAAGAAGCACACCAAGCGCGACTTTCCGCAGGACCCACACGAGCAGCTAGTGATGGCTCGCGACGCCGTGTTCCGCTCGTGGAATAACGATCGCGCCAAGACCTACCGGCGTATCAACAACATCTCCGACGACCTGGGGACCGCGGTTAACGTACAGGCGATGGTGTTCGGCAATCTGGGCGAGAGCAGCGGCACGGGCGTGGGCTTCACGCGCAATCCTGCAACCGGGGTCAAGGAGTTCTACGGCGAGTTCCTCATGAACGCGCAGGGTGAGGACGTTGTGGCCGGCATCCGTACCCCGGTGCACATCTCAGAGTTGCAGAAAATCATGCCCGATGTGTATAGCCAGCTTCGCGAGATTACTGATCGATTGGAAAAGCACTATCGCGACGTGCAGGATTTCGAGTTCACCATCCAGGAGGGCAAGCTGTACATGCTGCAAACCCGCAATGGAAAACGCACGGGTATTGCTGCCGTGAAAGTCGCGCTGGAGATGGTGGAAGAAGGCTTGATTACGCAGGAAGAAGCGATCTTCCGCGTGGAACCGGACCAGCTTTATCACTTCCTGGTTCCGCGTATCGACGAGAAGAGCGTGAAAGTCGCGGACGTACTAACGAATGGTTTGCCAGCATCGCCGGGCGCCACAGTCGGACAGATCGTTTTCACAGCGGATGAAGCGGTGGAGAAGGCGGGACACCGTGCCAAGAAGAATCCTGTCATTTTGGTGCGTGCCGAAACTACGCCGGAGGACATCCACGGCATGGAAGTTGCGGATGGCATTCTCACCTCGCGCGGCGGAATGACCAGTCACGCGGCGGTAGTAACACGTGGTATGGGAAAGTGCTGCGTGGTCGGAGCAAAAGAGATTGCGGTGGATGAAAGAGCCCGCGAGATGCGAGTGAAAGATCAAGTCTTCAAAGAAGGCGACTGGATCTCGCTCGACG
>QIAR01000249.1 GCA_003225595.1 Acidobacteriota bacterium
TGAAGGCGATGACGTCATGGCGCACCTCGGCTTCGATCTGGTGAATGCGGTCGACCTTGAAATCGGCACGCTCACGGATCGCCCGGGCAGCCGCCTTCGGCACCAATCCGGCTTTCGCCAGAGTTTCGGTCGCGGCGACTTCCACCGCGAGCCAGGTACGGAACCGGTTTTCATCGCTCCAGATGCGTCCCATCTCCGGGCGCGTGTAGCGTGGGATCAAGGGGAATTTTTCTCCGATCTCTGTGAAATGTGGGACTAGGGATTCTAAAGGAGGTTAGCTCGCGTTGCCAGTCATCTGTCTCGGAAGCCCATTGGGCGATGGAAATTCGAAGCGGCGGCAGCGGACGGAATTGCCGCCAGAGGCGCATATGTCCTTATACGATACAAATGTGAATTCTATTCTTGATACCGTACAATTTGCCGCATGAAAAAGTCACTCACGCTGGCTGACTATGAGGCACTGGCGGAACTGCGGTATCAGATCCGCCGTTTCCTGCACTTCAGCGAGCAGGCATCACGAGCCGCCGGGCTGGAACCGCGCCAACATCAACTACTGCTGGCACCGAAAGATACGCGTCCGCGGATCGGGGAATTAGCGGAGCGGCTGCAGATCCAGCACCACAGCACGGTCGAGCTGGTGAACCGGCTGGCGAATGGCGGTTATGTGCGGCGTGAGCGCGGAGGAGAGGACCACCGGGAGGTATTGATCTCCCTCACGCCTAAAGGAGAAAAGGTGCTCAGGGAGCTATCCCTGCATCATAAGTCCGAGCTGCGCAACGCGGGGCCGATGTTGGTGGCGGCGCTCACGCGCGCCATGCAGGCAAGCGGAAACTACGGGGGAAAGCCCGACACGCCAGCCGGGAAGAAGAGGAGAGCAGAGTAGGTACAGGTTGGGTGGGCAGGACAGGCAAAAAAGCGCGCACGGCTCAACTCCCGCTAACAAAAGCTAGTTCTGACTGCCGTCTATGGTTTGATGTCCAGCCGCGCTAGCGACACCTGCTGGCGTAGCGGGGTGCTCTGCGGGGCGGCCCTTTTTCTGCGCGGCCGCGATCAAAGGTCGAAGCGCATCTGCCGAGACGCCGAGGGTCCCGCCGGAGAAGCCATCGAGATACGCCGAGTTGATTCCGATCACTTCACCGCGAGCATTAAACACGGGACCACCGCTGCCGCCGTGCGCGGTGGGCGCGTCGTAAACCAGTTTGTCGCCGACAACGTCGCCGAGATGCCCGTAGGTGGCTGAAGGACGAATCAGCGAGAGCGCAGCGAGTTCATTGGCGGCGGCAACGTCATCGTGCCGATAAGCCAAGCGCTCGTAGACCGACGGGGGCGCCTTCGCGATCATTCCAGCGATTCCCATGGGATAACCAATTACGGTCACGAGATCTCCTGGAGGCACAGGCCCATTCGCCAGAGGAAGCGGCGCGAGTTGGTGGATTGCGGGCGAGGACTCTATGCGCAGAATCGCGAGATCGCCCTTGGCGGAAACCACTGTAGGCGTAATGACCACCGATGCGGGCAAGCCGGGAAAAAACGCCAGCAATTGTTCGAGTTTGGGAGTTGCTCCGCGACGGATCAGAGCATCGGCTTCAGGATCGCCATACCATGGCTCCGCGACATGACGATTCGTAGCTAAGAACCCATCAGCCACGACGAATCCGGTGGCGGAAATGCGGGCGCGAAGCGAAGCCTGGTGAGTGGGGAATCCGACCTGATAGACACCGTGGATGTAGCAGATGGAATTGCGATACCGGTTCAGCACCATGGCAGGCATTCCCTGCTCCTGTCTCATTTGCTGAACCTCTTGCGTGAGTTGCTGGACCTGACCTTGCAAACCGTTGCTCGATGGGGGCGAGTAATAATGCAGGATCAAGCCAGTGCCTACGAGCAGGACGACTGCAAGCACAGATTCGAGAAGCCATGCCCATTCGGTTGCCGCGCGCTCAGTTTCAGGCTGTGGATCTTGTTCGGGCATGGATAAGGTCGTCAGCACCGCCGGTGCATTGGGGGACACCTATTTTGCCCGGCAAAGCGGATTGTGCACGCTATGTTGCCACTTGGGGCGAAGGTTTCAAACGGTACGGAAGGAGAGGTACGGACGGGTGGATAGCCTCAGCGGCCCAGAGACGCAGCAAGCTGCGTCTCTACCGCGGCGTATGTTGCTGTAGAGAGGTAGCTTTGCACAGACCTTTCGTTCTAAAGAGGGCGATAACAAAACAAAGCCGCCAGCAAAAGCTGACGGCTGATAGCTGACAGCTGCGAGCTAGTTTTCGTAGAGGAGCACGCCCTCGGTTTCCTTCGAGTCCACTGGACGGTAGTACAACTTGTCGCCTTCGAGGAAGACCTCGATGAAGGCGGGCCGCGTGGTAATCGTGCCCTGTATCAGCGCCTCGGATAGCGGATCTTCAATGTATTTCTGTAACGCTCTGCGCAGCGGACGCGCACCATAGCTGCGATCTCCAAGAGTCTGGTTGAGGATCCACCTTTTAGCCTCGTCCGTGACGGTCACTGTGATCGACTTCTGCGCCAGGTTTTGGTTCAACTGGCTGACCATGAGCTCGAGAATCTGAATGAGATCGTTCTCGCTGAGCGCATTGAAAATGATCACTTCGTCAAGGCGGTTCAGGAACTCGGGGTTGAAGGTGCGCTTGACTTCGTTTCTTACCAAGTCTTCGACCTTATCGGAGATCATGTCTTCCTTGGTCGACTGGAAGCCCAGGCCTTCGCGCTTCTGCAAGTGCCGCGCACCGATATTCGACGTCATGATGATGACGGTGTTCTTGAAGTCCACCGTGTTGCCCAACCCGTCGGTGAGGTGGCCGTCTTCAAAGACTTGTAACAGGATGTTGAAGACGTCCGGGTGCGCCTTTTCGATTTCGTCCAGCAGCACGACCGAGTAGGGCGCGCGCTTCACACGCTCGGTGAGCTGACCACCCTCTTCATAGCCCACGTATCCTGGGGGCGAACCGATCAACTTCGAAACCGAGTGCTTTTCCATAAACTCGGACATATCGAAGCGGACCAGCGCCTTGTCGGTGCCGAACATAAACTGCGCGAGCGTGCGGGCAACTTCCGTCTTGCCCACGCCAGTCGGGCCGAGGAATAAGAAGGAGCCAATGGGCCGGTTCGGGTTCTTGAGGCCGGCGCGGGACCGACGGATGGCGCGAGCCAGGGCGCTGATCGCCTTCTCCTGCGAGATAACCCGTTTGTGCAGCTCCTCTTCAATGCGCAGTAGTTTCTGCGACTCTTCTTCCTTGATGGAGGTAATGGGCACGCCCGTCCAGCGTGAGACCACGTCCTCAATGTCCTCGCGCCCGACTACCCCGCTGGAGGATTCATCAAGGTGATATTTCTCGCGAAGAGCGCGCAGGTTCTCGCGCTCTTTGCGTTCTTCGTCCGAGTAGAAGCGCGCCTTTTCGAACTCGTGGTTCGCGATGGCGTTCTCCATTCGATGGACGATGAACTTGATGCGCTTCTGCACTTCAGTGATCTCCTCGGGCAGGGATGTCTGGCGCAGCTTTACGCGCGCGCCCGCCTCGTCAATGAGGTCAATCGCTTTATCCGGCAGGAAGCGGTCTGGAATGTAACGGTTCGAGTGTGCCACGGCGAAGTTGATGGCGTCATCGGTATAGCTGACGGCGTGGAACTTCTCGTAACGATCTTTGATACCGAACAGAATCTTGGTGGCATCAACTTCGGTTGGCGGTGGAACTTTCACTGCCTGGAAGCGGCGCTCGAGTGAGCGATCTTTCTCGATAGACTTGCGATATTCGCCGGGAGTGGTGGCTCCGATGCACTGAATTTCGCCGCGGGAGAGTGCGGGCTTCAGGATATTAGCGGCATCGAGCGAGCCTTCGGCCGAGCCGGCGCCGACTAGCGTGTGCAGCTCATCAATAAAAATGATGGCGTTCTGCGACTCCATCAGTTCCTTCATGATGGTTTTCAGGCGTTCTTCGAACTGGCCGCGATACTTGGTTCCGGCAACGATCAGCGAAAGATCAAGCGCCAGGATGCGTTTATCGGCCAGGAACGACGGCACTTCGCCATCAGCGATGCGCTGCGCCAGGCCTTCGACGATGGCTGTTTTGCCTACACCGGGCTCGCCGATCAGCACGGGATTATTCTTGGTGCGACGGCAGAGGATCTGGACGACCCGTTCCAACTCGCCCTCACGGCCCACCAGTGGGTCGAGCTGGGTATCCATCGCAGCCTGGGTCAGGTCGCGGGAAAACTCACTGAGCAGGGAGGATTCGCGCTGGCGTTGCGGCTGCGCCTTCTCCTGACTGGAGCGGGCCAATTCTTCGCGGATGGTCGAAAGGCGGAGACCCCGCTCGTGCAGAATTTCCGCGGCAAAACACTTTTCTTCCCGCAGCAATCCCAGCAACAGATGTTCGGTTCCAATGTGCTTGTGGGATAGCCGCTCCGCTTCTTCTGCGGCATAAGCGAGCACTCGCTTGCATTCGTTGCTGAGGGGAAGGTCAACCGAGGTTGAAACCTTCTCGCGTATGGTGGTGTGACCTTCGATCTGCTTGCGGATGGACTCGACTGACGCATGAGAGCGCAGGAAACGATTGGTCAGGGCTTTGTCTTCGCGCAGAAGCCCCAGCAGCAGGTGCTCCGTTTCAATGTAGGGAGAGCCGAACTGGCTGGCCTCATAACGCGCAAAGAAGATGACGCGCCTGGCTTTCTCCGTATAGCGTTCAAACATATTGCCCTTCCCCTGAGCTCTCGGGGAGAAGTAGGCCAGAGAGCCAGACCACCCTTCCACGGGAACCCTTCGTCCCCAATACCATTATGCAATCAAGGTACCAACAGACCAACTATTAAATCGTGGCAACAGCCTGGTTCTGTTACTTATGGCACCCCAATTCTATCTGCAACCTGCTTTCTGTATGCAACCATCTGCAACACTGCAAGAGGTTGCAACTCGTCCTCCAATCTTACCGACTCTTGCCGACCTGTCTGGCTATCCACTTTAACCCGTACTCGCCTATGCGAGAAGCGACTCCGGCGATACCTCCTCGGCGCGACCTTGATGCAGCCGCAACACGCGGTGGCAGCGGCGGGCAAACGCAAGATTGTGGGTGGCAATGAGAGAGGTAAGCTGATAGTCGCGATGTAGCCTGGCAATCAATTCGAAAACCGACTCGGCTGTGCGGCCGTCGAGATCACCAGTGGGCTCATCCGCCAACAAAAGTTTGGGTCGAGTGATGAGCGCACGGGCCAGAGCGACTCGCTGCTGCTCTCCACCGGAAAGTTCTCCGGAACGGTGATGGGCGCGCTGCTCCAATCCGACCTCGCCAAGCCAATGCGAAGCTTCTCCCTCCACTTGCTGCCAGGCCGCTCCCCGCATTAGAAGCGGCATGGCGACGTTTTCCAGCGCCGTGAATTCCGGCAGCAGATAATGAAACTGCCACACGAAACCGATCTGCCGATTGCGAAACTCGGCGGCCTGATCGTCCGGGAGCGAGTTCACTTGTAGTCGGGCGCAGTATACGTCACCCTCGGAAGCGCTATCAAGAGCACCGACGATGTGTAACAGGGTGCTCTTTCCAGCGCCCGATTCTCCCACAATGGCCAGCATCTCCCCTTTGCGCACCTGAAACGACAGGTTTTCAAAGAGCACGAGGTCTGATTCACCGGAGCGAAAGACCTTTTTCAAACTCTCGACCCGCAACATCGGGTCTCGACTTATTGGATGCAAACCGCTGCTCCTTCGTCACATTTTGCGGTCCAGACACACAGCAGGCAACCTTTTCGGGCCTGAAATCGTGCAGGTTGCCTTCCCCATTAGAACACGACACACGCCCAGCGGTTCCACCCTCCCGATTCCGGTAGTAATCTGCGAAAAACTGTATACCTGATATGCCTCATGCGAACATGACATAAGTCACCGACGTGGGTTTCTTAAGAGCTACAACCTGGGTCAAGAAGTTTGCCTCGCCTACTCGTAGCGCAACGCCTCGGCGGGAAGAATGCGGGCCGCGGACCAAGATGGATACATGGTGGCGATGAAGGAGATCCCGACGGCCACCAAGGCCACTAGGGCACCGTCTATCCCGCGGGGCGCAAAGGGCACATAGTCGATCGAGTAGACCTCCGGAGACAGGGAGATGAGATGGTAGTGCCCTCCGGCCCAGGAGATTGCGTATCCAAGCACCAGCCCAATGGCGGTGCCGATCACTCCGATGAGCACGCCTTGCGCAACGAACATTCGGCGTACCTGCGACTTGCGCGTGCCCATTGACATGAGCACGGCAATGTCTTTGGTTTTCTCCATCACCATCATGGTGAGCGAAATCAGGATGTTGAGCGCCGCAACAAACACGATCAGGCCGATAGTGATGAAAGTGACGACACGCTCCAGGCGCAGGGCGCGGAAGAGTGCCTTACTCTGTTCCATCCAACTTGTGGACATGAAGCCCGGGCCCGCCGCCTGCTCAAGCGCCTTCCCGACATCGCCGGCTTTGTAAATGTCGTCTACTTTGAATTCAAGAACGGAGATCAGGTCTCCCAGTCCGAAGAGTCGCTGCGCGTCAGAAAGCCGCGTGAAGGCCCAGGAACTGTCGTAATCGTAAAAACCAGAATTGAAAATGCCGACCACGCGAAAGCGCAGGTACTTGGGGACCATTCCGAAGGGCGTGAGTTCGCCTTGCGGACTTGTGAGCATGACGACGGAGCCGACCGTCGCCCCGAGGTTCTCGGCCATGTCCTTGCCGAGGACGATTGGAGGCATGGCCGCGACACGCTTCTGGATGCCTTCGAGAGAGGTGAGAGACTCATTCGCGCGTGGGGTGTACCCGCCCTCGCCCGCGGCTTTTGGCGCTTCCGGTGATGGTTCATTCAAGGCATCGGCCGATCCGATCTTGACTGAATCAAGCAGGTCGCTCACTTTTCTTTCATAAGCCGGAATCATGCCCTTCAGCACAGCGCCACGAGCGCGCGGACCGCGGGAGACGAGCACCTGTTCGTAAATCGCGGGGGCGGTAGCGACGACGTGCGGCATCTTCGCGAGACGGTCCATGAGGGGGCGCCAGTTGCTGATGCCGTCGCTCTGGATGCGCAGCAGATTCACGTGAGAAGTCGAGCCGAGCAGACGGTTTTGAAGATCCTGGCGAAAACCGTTGTTGATGGCAAGCGCAACAACAAGTGAGGCCACCCCGGCAGCGACTCCGGCGACCGAGATGCCAGTGATGACACCGATAAAAGCCTGGCGTCTTTTAGCGCGCAAATAGCGGGTCGCCACGAAGAGTTCGAAACGCATGAAGAAGCTATCAGCTGTCAGCTTTCAGTAAGGCGTTTAGCCAAATGCGATTATAGCGAGCGGTCAGGCCTTCTCACCTGTGATTGTGGCGGAGTAGCGAGGAACAGTCGTTTTCTCGTTTCACTGTTAGTCCCGGAGTCGTGGCAACACCGCGGGAACTTCCCTGCGATATGCGAGATACTCGTTTCCGAATCGTTGCTCGAGTTCGGCGTCTTCCAGGCGAATCATTATTGCGCCGATCAACATGCCAAATGCAGTCAGAGCATACAAAACGGCGAGACCCGTACCTATGCTCCAAGCCATCATTTCACAGAGGTGTCCCAGGTACACTGGGTGACGGACACGGGATCGGATGCCGACAGTGACCAGGCGTTGTTCACCATGTCCGGATACGACTTCGGGCAGGCCGCCGAGTTGCGCACGGCTGAATTGTTTGCCTGCTTGCGAGTAGATCCAAATGCCGGTTGCGAAAAGAAGAACGGCGGGAATCCATGTCCAAGGCACGGTGTAGAGCGCTATGTGCCGCCATGGCGCGGTAAGGAAGCCTAGCACGATCCACATAGCGATCCATAGCGGCAGCACGATGAAGTAAGGAGAGCGCTTGCGTGAGCGCCAATAATCGGCGCGGGTATGGATCAACAACCAGAAGAACGGGATGGTGGAGTAGACGAGACAGACAAGCCATCCCACTGTCCGGAGCACTTCCAGCATGAGCGGATTTTAGCAGCCGCGATTATGCCGCAAAACCAGTGGTGTTGTGCGCAACATCCTTCAGCCGAATGAGGCCGGCCCGAGGATGACGTTCTGATTTGGGAGCTCGCAGGATTGGCGGTTTGTTACGGCCAAGACTCCCGACGTCACTTTCCGTGAATCACGAATTTCGCCGAGCTCATGTTGTCGTAACGATCGTAGACGCGCACCACGACTACGTGTTCGCGGCTCGTGGTGTTACGTGTAACGGGATCTGGATCGGCGCCTGCAGCAGAATTCGTCTTGGCTGCAGTCGTCTCGGTTTCCGTCGAGGGGATGGCAACTTTGAAGTCATAGTTTTCTGTTCTCGCGTCTGAAAGTTGCCCGACAGGCTCAACAAACTGCCAATCGTTCGCATCGATCGAGTACTCTGCCCGCTTGATTGCCGAGAAGCCGTCCGCGGCCCGGAAGGTGACGTGGATCTGGTTCCCATCGACTCCGGCATTTAGAGTCTCGACTCGAGGTGGGGTGGTGTCAATCTCGAATCGCATGCTCTCTTTTTCGGCCGTCAGGGCCTCGTTGGGCGAATGCGAAGGCGCGTCCGAGGCGACGACCTTGAAGGTGTATCCCCCGTCCGGCAGCAGGCTGGAATCAAAGGAAAAGAATTTGTCTGTGAGACTGTCTTTGAGCAGAAGCCAGCGAGACTGGCCGTCGCCCCGGTAGTAGAGCGAATAGACGAGCTGGTCATCGTTGTCGTCGTGGGCGGTCCATTTGACTCCAATGGAATCGCGGTCGCGCACCGAGGGTACAGGCGCTTCGAAGTGTGACTGAGACGGATTGCTGCTAGCGCTGGCCGAGCTTACATCGGCTACTGCGGGTTTGGGAGAGGACTGGTAACGAGTTCCGACCTGGACGGTGATCTCGTCAACATCGGGAGCGACATTTTTGGAGAGATAATTAAGAAGTACGCTGTCCACGTGCGGAGGAGGATTTCCGGCGCGGAGCACGGCCCTCCACTGAATAAAGCGCGCCGGTGGCACTCCGGCATCGGAATTCTTTTGAAGGTCAACTTTCGTCCAAGGACTCCAGTTGCGATCCGGGTTGTCTACATTTCCGCTGCGGGTGAACAGTTCGACGTTGCCAGCGCCGCGGAAATCAGCGCGTCCCCAACGGGAGAAGATGTGGGCGTCAAAGACATCGCTCTCATAAGTACCTTCGGAATCGGGCGCGGAACCGAGGAGAAAGAGCTTGCCAAGATTGCTGCTGGAAAGGTAAAGACCGCCACCCGGAGCTTTGGCGAACGACGTAACTTGCGTGGCGGTGGCTTTCAGCAGGTCTGTGAACGTGTCCTCGCCAGTAATGGCGAAGATGTGGCCGCGGTTGCCCGTACCGGCCAGCAGGTGTCCGCGCTGGTCGAAAGCGAGGGCATAAACCAAATCGTCATGCGAGGTCCAGATACGATTCGGTGAGCCATCGGGCGCAATGCGATAAATTTCTGATCCGCCAGTAGCGCCCGAGCCGGGCGCGGGAAAAGATCCCATCATGGGTGCCGCGCTTAGCGTAGGCGCATTGATGACCACTCCAGGTTGCGGCGTGCTGGGGCCGGACGACGCTGAGGAAGTGGCAATTGCCGTCGAGGAGTAGCTGGACGGAGTCGCACTCGGGCGTTTTTCGCCCGCGCCCGCAGCGTAGATGTTTCCCGCTTGATCGATGGCAAGGGCGGTGATTTCCTTCTTAGGTGCGCTGTAAAGGACGAAGGCGTCGCCGGTGGGCGATATGCGATAAACCAGCCCGCTACCATCGGAGCCGGCGATTAGATTTCCTTTTGGATCCAGGGCGAGAACGCGGATGTGTACTTCATCGCTCTTGAAGAAGAGCGAGTGCTCGCCGGCTGCGGTGACCTTGTAGATTTCGCCCCGATCACCCGTGGCGACGTAAAGATTTCCGGCATTATCGAGGGCGAGGTCCCAGATGTATTTGGTGCCCGGGTCAAAGTAAACACTCGAAGTCCATGAGGAATCGGTTTCGGCCTTGGATTTTTGCGCTGATCCTTTCTTGCCAGTTCCTTTCGGGGTGATCGTGCTGACGGCCACCGCGTGCTGGACCTTGTATACCTTGCCATCGGGCGAGGTTGCGGCAAAGATCACGCCATCTTTTTCGAGAAGAGCCTGAACTTGTAATTCCTGAGGCTCAAAAATCGTTGTTGCTTGGCCATCCGGTGTGATGCGATAAACGCGGGCGGGGGCGCCGGTTGCGGCGTAGACGGTGCCGGCATCGTCTGAGGCAAGCGCCCAGATATAGGTTGAAGGGCTCGTATAGAGAGTTTTGAATGCAGGCGCTAGTTCGAGGCCGCCGGAGCTGCGAATGGCGACTCCTTTGCTCGTGCCTTTGACCAGATCATCGAACTTCGACTGTTCCCAAGTGCGGGTGCCTTCGCCAAACGCGACGCTTGCGAGGAGAGCAAAAGATGCTAGGAGATGGATCGAGAGAATTCGCCGGCGAATTGCCAAGTTTGTACCTCAATTACATAAATTTTTGGGAGGTAAGATTCAGGGTATCATGGCCGTGGGCGCAACGATATTAGCGCTTTCAGTCCAGCGGCTAGGAATCGCGGTTCCACGAACGTGAATCTGCCATTTGGCGAGCCGCTTCGAATAATGAACGGCTTCGGCCTTCTCACCAAACGTGGTGAGAGGAGAGATCGTAGCAACCACGTCTCTCCACAGCAGATTCCAAGGCTACTTGATCGTGATCGTGAGTATCTGGCCGCCAGCAACCGCATAATCCAAGGGCGCGGTTGCAGCCTCATTCACTGACGATTCTCCCAGCACGACCATCTCCTGGGTTCCGCGCATCCCTTCC
>QIAR01000250.1:0-1815 GCA_003225595.1 Acidobacteriota bacterium
CAAACACTCCCATTGCCGTCCACGTTTAATTTCACCTCAAACTCAATGCATTGAATCGATTCCAGCACGTCGCCATTCGATACGCGTAGGAAGAATGCGACTGCTGCAGAAATTCTAGCTTCGGCAAGCTTCCTGTTTTCAAGCTGAGCGGCAACGGCTTGTAATCGTTTGGAATCAAATATTTCGTTTAGTTCAGCCCCTGAAATCCCCGGTACTTCAATCTGCTGCAACGCTACGGAGATAGCGTGCTCAATTGCAGTCCGTATTGCTTCTAGTTTCATACGTTATGGTTTCACTCTCTTTCTGTTGGGTCGCCGCGCCAATGCGAATGGGTTACAAGGTAGGCTCAGGGAACTGATAAGCTCCGCACGGAGGCTGGACCATTGGCCTCAGACGACCGACCCAATGCATGGATTGACCGCGCCTATCGACCAGGGGGTCTACCCCGAAATCTTTTCGCAGCGAGCTCCGCCAGCTCAACCGTGGTGGACGAGGGCGCTTCTTCTGTCCCAGCAGTACAAACAAGGCCGCAGACGTCCGCCCTTTGGAAGCGGGTGCTAGCAGTCCGAAATAGCGAATCGCGTGTCGGTAGCGGTCCGGCACGTGCTCGGCCAGAGTGGCAACGAACTCCTCGATCGAATACCAAGTTAGCACCCGTCGCTTCTCTTTCAGATCCTTCCTCCAAAACTGAACTTCTCGATCCGTGATCTTCACGAAGCGATGCTGAGCGATGGGTGGCCGGCGAATGTACCGGCCTGCATATTGCAAAAACTGGCCCTTCGACTTGAAGTGATCGATGTCTATGTTCCACCAGCGTTCGTACTGGGTTTTTAAGACTGCCTTGAGGTCTTCGGCACGCAAATCCGACGTGAGCACCTTCGCCCGCAGTGCCTCACGAAGGTAAGTGATGACGGCGTAGCGCCACATGTGCATGAGCGCGTCTTTCTCGTAGTGAAGTTGGGCAATCCAGCGGCCTTCGGACTCCTGCAGACCGCCGGCAGAGACCAAAATGTGGAGATGCGGATTGAAATTCAGGCGTCGGCCGAAGGTGTGCTGCACCACCATAATAAGCACGCGCACACCATATCGGGCCTTGACCCATTGCTGTATCGCCGCGGCTCCAAGTGCTGGTAGGTCGTAGAGCAGATGGCGGTTCTGCTGAAAGATTGGCCACAGAACATCTGGCATCGTAAGAATAACCCCTGCATATGGCATATCGGGGAGGGCGGTCCACTGCTCCCGTTGCCACAGCCCCGTTGCCCCCACAGCTCGGACAAGCCCTCGACTTGCAGGTGTGGTAAACGAGTTTCTCCTCGGTTTCTGAGGCATAGACTTCCGCGCCCAAAGCGGCGGTCCGGCAATTGATCATCTTTTCGAAGTTCTGGCGGACGGCGGGGCGGGTCTCGGCGCGGTCCCAGTGACCTCGTGTAGCAACCAAAATCCGCCTTAGCGGCTGTTTGTCGCGCATGTGAATGCTAACTCCTCGTGTGTCCCGAGAATTCGGAATAGTTCTTCGGTCAGAAAAACAGCTCTCCCAGGAGCATTTGTCACGGCCACGCTGACCGGACCGAGTTTGCCGGACTCAAGCGCGGACAAGAGCCTGATCAGATCGCCCACGTCGGGTACGGTTGGTGAGCTCTTCGACTGGTGCCGCGAAACGAGAGTCCGTACGCTTTTGTTAATGCCTCTCTTATTCCGATAGCACCACAATTCCTCCCGCTGTTCTTCTGGTGATTCCTTGCTCCACCGCCATGCTCGATGAATCCGAATCTCTCCGCTGCGTAACGCCTGCAGCACCTCCGCATGCGCGGTCGT
>QIAR01000250.1:1849-9144 GCA_003225595.1 Acidobacteriota bacterium
CACACCTGCGGCGCCGGCAATTTCAGATCTGACATCCAGCCTTTCAGCTTCCGTCAATTTTGACGAACCTTTCTTCTCCCCACCAACTCGCTGGTTCGCCCTCGCTTTCTCTTTGAACCAAGGTTCAAGTTCCAGTGCTAGGAGTACGCGGCTAAAGTCGTTCAGGCCGTTCGATCGGCGATGCCTCTGGAGTAGCCAATGAAGAGCTTCCGCCTCGGTCAGCTCGTATTCGATACATCGCAGCGTCTGACGACCTTGTAGTCGAGCCAGCTCCCATCGAGCATGGCCATCAATAATCGTGCCGTCTTGCGTGATCACGAGCGGCTCTTGGAACGCGAGGTCACCTCGTTCAGCGAGTGCGGACAATTTGCAAGCTGGAACTGCGAGATGATGCCGAACGGAACTTGGATGCGGGTGGAGTTCGCCCAGACGACAGGTTACGAGCTGGCCATAATTGTGGTGTCGCCCAGGTTCGCTAAAACCAGGTGGAAGTGACTTGTTAATCGTTCTAGCGGACACCCCTGGCTCTTCATTCCTGCTGGTGAGGAACTCCATGATCAGATCTCCTGAACTGGAGGGAGGCCGCGAGTGGAAATCCTCAAACCGTTCAGTTTTCATGCGGCGCATAGGTGGTAAAAGTTTTACTCGCGAGGTGCGAGTTGCGCGAGTAGAGGAGGGGAGTGATCGAATCAATAAGGCCGCATTTCCCCGCGCGGCTCTGGTGATGGCTATGTCCCCGCACCGAACCCAAGTTTGTGCGGCCGAGGAGTGATGCTCGTACCTTTTGGGGCGATCGCTGCCTTGAACGAATTTCCTTTCGTTCTTGGTCGGATATAGCATGTGGTTTCCGGTCTTCCACTCTGCTGCGACGTGCGATTCTGGTTGTCACTAGTTCGCGGCATGGGAACACCGCAGACTTGAGCTTCTTAGCATCGCGGAGTCTGCCATGGGACATACCCGGCTGGGCGCAATTCCAAAAACACGCAAGTGGAATGAACTGGTCGAGCAGGTTGCGGGGTTGGGCCTGACCGGCAATGTTACTGCCGCGGCAGCCAGTATAGATGCGATTGCAGCGCAGACACTGGATGCGGCACAGAAAGGCTTGGACAGAGCGGCCGAAGACTCCGGCGTCTGCTACACGTTTTACCTGATAACGCAGCTGGCCCTCGCCTCGCGCACATCTGACTGGGAGGTTGCGCTCGGGGAACACGGCATCCGCCTGTCGCGCGTGAGCAGCGTTTTCGACTTCACCTCCGAGGTGCAGGATGCAATCGACCGATACATCAGTCAGAATCCATTCGGCGCGACAGACCTAAGCGAGATCGCTCAGCAATCAGCTGGTGAAGCGATTTCGAGCCTCGCGGGTTCGCGAACCGCCAGTCTGTTCGGTGGCAGTAGCGCCGACGTACAAAAGGCCATCCGCTCGCTTTCGACCAAGAAAGGATTTGGCGAGTTGGGGCAACGCTTCTTCGGGAGATTCGTTGCGCGATTCCTCAACTTCTATCTCAGTCGCGTAACGGCAGCGACTCTCGGCAGCCCGCGGCTGAAGGATTTGGGCGATGTTGCGGAGTTTAACGACGCTCTTCGAACGCACTGCGATCAGAGCGCACGAGTTGTCCGAGATTTCTGCGGGGAGTGGTACTCGAAGACGGAATATCAGAAGGGAATCAATCTTGAGAACACATCGAGATTTGTAGCGGTCGCTCTGAGAAAGCTGAGGAGCGAACTTGAGCAGCAGAGGGCGGGCTTATGATCGCCGCCCGGCTGTTTGCATGCAGCGGTGCAAAAATCGCCGCCGCCGATCCAGTAGCCGCAGGAAGACTCCGGATCGAACTTGACTCTGTCGGGAACAAGCCTAACGTACACATTCGGTTCGAGAATGTGGCCAGAATCTTCCACCAGCACCTCTCTCCCCGGCTGGTTGACCTTCTTGAGATCGCTTCCTACGTTTACGGCGCGGACTGCGCTACCAGCCGAGGAAAGGGGTGGATGGATGATGCAAGCACGGAGCCGTGGGGGCGCGACCTTGCTTTTGTCATTCCCGTAAGGGAGCCTGCCTTCTGGAATTCAGCGGGAATCAGCTCTTTGATGACAGAAGTGCTGAGTTTTCTGTCGAACGACAAGTATTCCTTTACGTTCGTGCCCTTGGAGCACGACCGCTCATATCAACAACAATACTTCGAATTCGGTGACCTGGAAGACTGGCCTTTCTACGGCCCGGAGAAGGTGCTCATGTTTTCGGGAGGGTTAGACTCACTCGCCGGCGCGGTGGAAACCGCGAGGAGCGGTGAAAGATTAGTCTTAGTGAGCCACCGGCCAGTCTCAACGGTGGATTCCCGCCAGCGAAGGCTTTTTAGTGAGTTGCGAAAGGAATTTCCTGACCAAATAATTCACATTCCGGTTTGGATCAACAAGGCTGAGGAACTGGGGCGGCGAGAGCCTACCCAACGCACACGTTCATTCTTGTACTCGGCGCTGGGCACGGTTGTCGCCGAGTCTGTTCAGGCTGGTGGGGTTCGATTTTTTGAGAACGGCATTGTTAGTTTGAACCTACCCGTCGCCGACGAGGTACTCCGGGCACGCGCCTCGCGCACCACCCATCCTGTAGCCCTTCACCTTCTGGAGGACTTATGCAGCGCGGTCACAGCGCGCGATTTCGCGGTTGATAACCCATACCTGTTCAAGACGAAGATGGACGTGGCTACGATCCTCTCAACACATAAAGCCGCGCACTTGATTCCTCACACTTGCTCATGTGCCCATTCGATGTTTAAGCGTAAGACCCAAGGGCATTGTGGCCGTTGCAGCCAGTGTATTGACCGTAGATTTGCTATCACGGCAGCAGGTCTTCTGGCCTACGATTCCGAAGCGGATTACGTTTCCGACGTCTTCGTGGGACCACGCAAAGAGGGCCCGGAGAAGAACATGGCGGTGGACTACGCTCGCCATGGAATTGAGCTATGGCGGCGGTCGGAGTCAGAGTTGGCGACGCTTTTCAATGCCGAACTCACTCGGGCGGTTCGCTATGAGCCAAAGCGCAGCGAAGCCGCCGAAAGATTGATTTCCATGCACAAACGTCATGGAGAGGTCGTGACCCAAGTTCTACAGCAAAAGATCGTCGAACACGCCCCGAAACTGGTCGAGGGAACTATCGACGATACCTCGCTGTTGGCGCTGGTAATTGGGAAGAAGCATCTCGAATACCGAGGTCAGCTGGCGCCTGAGTCAAAGCAATACGAGCAGTTGGGGACAGCGAAGAGTCAGACCGGGATGAGATCGACTTTTTTGGTCCCGCCGCAGAATGCGGCATCGGCAAGTCTGGAGGAAATCATTAAGTCCGTTCTCGCTAAAATCGGCGTCTCAGCGCCAAGACATATGAAAAGGAGAGGGAGGCTAGGAAAGCGAGAAACTGTGATCTTCGCTGCCATCTTGTCGGAACTGAAAGGCTCCCAGTATTGTGAGTTTCTGCACAAGCACGGAATCAAGCCGAAGTGGTCCGACTCCGGCCCTGCCACCTATCCAAGTGGCTACCAGCGCGGTGATCCGTGGCGGAAGAAGATCCAAGATGAGAAAACACGAGCCCGAGAACGCATGGAGCGCTGCACCGATTCTGACCTTGCAAATGCTCTTATAACCTATCTTCCGGACCAGTTTGATTCGATCAGTCCTCTGCTTTACTCGCGCGACTCGCGCCTCGCGAGTAAAACTTCTTTCGCCCCAAACACGCATAAAAACTGAACGGTTCGAGGTTTTCCACTCGCTCTGTCTGAGCACTGCGTTGCGTAGGAGCTACTCTGCTGCCAAGATCACTCCGATTCAGGAGGGGCGGATTTGAGGTTGCTCATCGGCGGAAATACGCTTTCCAATTTGAGTTTGCGTAGATGACACAGCTCCTGACAACCCGCGAAGCTTCAGATGTGCTGCACATTCCCATCGGCACACTGCGGAGTTGGCGTTTTCTAGGCAAAGGACCCCCGTGGGTGAAAATTGAAGGCGCTGTAAGGTATGATGCTGCGGAACTCCAGAAGTACATAGACGAGAACCGTTGTCTTCCATCCGTCCGGGCAAGATCGGAGGAACTCATTGGCTCTCTATGAACGCAATGGAATCTGGTACTGCGACGTCACTATCAACAATCGTCGCGTCCGCAGGTCAACCGGGGAATCGAATCAGAAGAAGGCTTTAGCAACCGCGATCGCACTGGCAGCGACGGCCGAGAAAGGATTGTTACGGCAGCGAGCTCCCAAACTTTCAGAAGTTGGCGAAGCCTTTATCAAGTGGGTAGATGAAGCAGAAGAGAACGGACGCCTCACCAGAAACGGCAGTCGGTACTACCGCAATGGATGGCGCCTGCTGAAACAAACTCCCCTAGCAAAGATGCAAGTCAATCGCATCACGAACGATGACGTAAAGGCCTATGGGCCGAAGGGACAGCCCTACTCAGTCAACAACGCGATTCGCACGCTTCGACGGATATTCAGCAAGTGCGAGACTCGCGGGTTCATTCATAACGCTCCGAAACTGCAGACGGTCACAGAGATTCCTCGGGAGGCTGTCTACAGCAAAGAGCAAGAGAATGAGCTGCTGAGGCTGGCTCCGCAACCGCTAAGGGATGTGGCTATGATCATCTTTGACGCTGGTATGCGGCCGGAAGAAGTTTTCCGTGTGCGCGTAGCTGACGTCGACCTGATCACCAAATACATCCAGGTGGAGCGTGGGAAATCGAAGAAGGCCCGTCGGCGTATTCCGATCAGCGACCGATGCATGGAAATCCTGAAGGCGCGCATCTCAGGCAAGGAGGCGACCGACTGGCTGTTTCCGTCCAAAAGGGCAAAGAGCGGCCATATTGTCACGGTCGAGAAGCAGTTCTTAAAGGTACGTGAGCAGATGAAACTGGACGAGCGCTGGGTGCTGTATTCCGCCCGGCACACGTTTGGCACCTACGCGGCTGGCTGCGGCAACGTGAAAGCCGCGGGAGACGCCTTGGGCCACAGTGACGCGACCACAACGTTCCGCTATCAGCACCCGGGCTTGGAAGCAATCCGGGACATCATCAACCGAAAGAACGCAGAGCAGGGAACTGGCGCAGTGAATTGAATGGCACATTGGCGTCACACTGCTTTTGACTGAAATGCTAAGCTACTGGATAATTAGGGCATTGCCCCCTCGTTCAACGGCAGGACAGCTGACTCTGGATCAGCATATCGGGGTTCGAATCCCTGGGGGGCAGCCAAGTACTTTCAGTGACTTGCCGCGTCTCTTCCGCCGATTGCTCTGAGACTGTGCCCAATTTTGTGCCCCCTCTCGCCGAATTTTCGAGACGGTCCTGTTCGAGAGCCCGGATTGCATCGCGTTTTTTGCTCGCCCGAATGTGGCTGTAGCGTTCAAGCATCTGCTTCGACGCGTGGCCGGCCATCGCGCGGATGGTTTCTTCCGAGATGTTCGGATTCTCCGCAAGCAGAGTCACGAACGTATGTCGGAGATCGTGCCAGCGATATTTAAGCCCGGTATCCTTTAGCACCTTCCGCCATGCCCGCTGCCAGGATTGCATCTGCACGCGTAGCGCTACGGCGCAAATAATGCTCTCTTTCCCTCCGTGCAGCATTCGCACGGAATGGCGCGGGAAAACGTAGTCATCCGAACTGGCGGCCGGAAAGCGTGCAAGCCAGCTGGTGAGAACTGCACAGGCACGCTGCGTGAGCGGAACGGAACGGCCTTTGCCCGCTTCCGTCTTCGATTTCGGCACGACCACTTCGCCCGATGCAGTGGGCCCGTTCCAAGCGATCGCGAGATCGTTGCGCCGTAGCGCGCGGAGCTCCGAAGCCCTCAGTCCGGTATCGATGCCTAGCACGAAGAGCGGCAGGAGGCTGGGAGAGAGACTCTGCCCACACGCCCGCAGGAGCGTGTTTTCATGCTCGAAGGGAATGGCCTGACCGACGTTGTGATTTTCTTTCAGATGGGAGAGTTTTCTCGAGACTGCCTGCCACAGACCATAACCATCGAGGATGCCGCGCAGACAGCAGATTTCATAGTTTACGGTCCGGGGCGATTTCTCCGCGGCAAGCCGCTTGCTGCGGTAGGAAAGGACGTCATCGCGGGTGAGATCGCAGACGAGCCGGTCGCCAAACTCGGCAATGAGCGGAGCCATGCGCTGCTTGTATCCGGCGATAGTCTTTTCGGAGAGCCCGACTTTCTCCGCAAGCCATCTCTGCGCAGCCACGCGAAGCAGCGGCACGGGGTCGCGGCGCTGGATTCGGTTGACCGCCGTTTCCAATTCGCGCCTGCGTGCCCGTTCCGCTTCGCGAGCAAGAGTTCGGCTGCCGCTTTTGCTCGATTCTCGGATAGATTGCCCTTGAAATTTGAACTTGTACCACCATATCCCCCCGCGTTTGTAGAGGCTCACCGTTTTTTCTCCTTAGCTGCATTACGGACCCGCTGCGCATATGCGCGCTTACTCGCGAGAACCTGTTGCCTGGTTGTGCAGTAGAATCTGTCAGCTCTGACCGGGTAGAAGAGTGCCTGGCAATGTGGGCAGACTCGCCAAGCGGTGCCAGAGGTGTCGGCCGCGAATAAGTCCCAAATCATGTCCCAAAGCGAAGTTGCAGACGAAACGTGCAACCTCCACTTATCTCCATCGCGACACCATCTAACTGTTCGATTGGCAACATGACGGTTGATTTCAATCCCCAGAACCGCCATCGCTTCGCTGCGCTGCCCTTCGAAGCTCATATCGAGGATGTCAGTTATAAAAGGAGGCAGCACATCAGGATCGGGTAATTGGCATCGTGTTTTCACCGGAATATCGTCAGCCAAACTCATATTAACTCGCCCCTCTTCCTCGTCAGCCATGATCAAGCGACTCACGTCTCTCACTTTCATCTTGTTCAGAGTGTCGCCATAAACTTTTTTCCAACGTTCGAATTCAGCTTCGGCTTCATTTGCAGCCCTGATCATCCGTTCGCCTACATGGCGGAAAACGTCGTGTATTGGCCTGTGTTCGATCAGGGTACGAACGGCCTTTGCAAGTTTGGCCGCGTCATTGCGCGATTCGTACAGCTCCGCTAATTGGCGAAACTGCGATTGGAGACTCCAGAACTCGTTGAGTTCAATGCGCACGGGAACACCATTCTCGATGTAGTCAGCAGGTGAGCTTTTCGGCGCTAATGCGCCGAAGGTTTCCAGAAATTCTATCGCGTGAGAGTTGTTTCCGGGCTTCAATCCCCTGAACATGCCATGCGGCGCAAGCAAAGGATCATGTCTGCTCCGGGCTTTTTCCCACGAGGCTTGCACATCAT
>QIAR01000251.1 GCA_003225595.1 Acidobacteriota bacterium
GACGTCACCAGCATCACCGATGGCAGCGGCAACAAGCTGAAGTACGATTCGAGCATTGCGCGCGGCTTCCGCGACCTGAAGATCTACATTCCCGATGCGGTGGACACCACGCGCACGGTTGAGATCGACTACATGGTCAAGAACGGCATCCGCTACTTCGAGGATCACGATGAGTTCTACTGGAACGTCACGGGCAACGATTGGCCGGTGCCGATCGACCATGCTTCCGCATCCGTTCGCATGCCCGACAACACCGTGGGTTCATTGCGCGCGCAGGCTTTCACTGGCGTTTATGGCTCGACCGAGCGCGAAGTAACGTCCAACGTCAACGGCTCAGACGTCGAATTCGAGACCACGAACCCCCTGCCCATGCGCGGCGGCATGACGGTTGACATCTACATTCCCAAAGGACTTCTCAAAGAGCCGGGGGCGCTAACCAAACTAGGATGGTTTCTGGCGAGCAACCCTGTCGTGTTCTTGCCCCTGTGGACGTTGGCCGTGATGTTGACGCTGTGGTGGTATAAGGGACGCGACCCCGATCCCGGCATCTCGGTCGCGCCGATGTACGAGCCGCCGCCAGGCATGAGTCCAGCCGAGGCGGGCACGCTGATCGAGGATACGATCCACCCCCGGGACATCACATCGACGCTGGTCGATCTGGCAGTACGCGGCTACGTAAAAATTGAAGAGACTGTAGACCGTGGACTGATTTTCCACCACAAAGACTATGTCTTTCATCTGCTCAAGCCGCGCGAGCAGTGGGAAACCGATCTCGCCCCTCATGAGCGCGTGATGCTGGAAAACGTTTTTGTGGGTGGATCAGAAACGCGACTCTCCAGCCTGAAGAACCGCTTCTACACTGCGATTCCCGTCATCCGTGAAGACATCATGTCGGCTCTAAAGAAGAAAGGCATGTACCTGCTCGATCCGGAATCCGCCAACGCCTATAGCCTGCTGGGAATCGGCATTATCCTTGTGCCCTTGGCGATCGCGCAGTATTTGGGTTGGGCCAATTTTTTGAACTCGATTCCGCTGCTGCTGCTCTGCGGAGCGATTTCCGCAGTGATCTGGTGGTTGTCCGCGCGGGTCATGACCGCCAAGACGCTGAGAGGCGCGCGCACGCGGATTGCTGTCCTCGGCTTCCAGGAGTTCATGACTCGCGTGGATGCCGACCGCCTGAAGCGCATGCCTCCCGATACGTTCGAGAAATACCTGCCCTACGCCATGGCGCTAGGCGTGGAGCACAACTGGGCGCAGGCCTTTGCGGGCATCGTGAAAGATCCGCCGCAGTGGTACGCGTCACCCAATGGAATGATTGGATTTAACCCAATCTTCTTCTCCAGCAGCATGCACGGCATGGCGACGGACATGCACCAGGTCTTCGTCTCAGCGCCCCGCGCAAGTTCTACCGGCTCGGGCTGGAGCGGAGGCGGCGGCGGAGGCTTCTCTGGAGGAGGCTTCGGCGGAGGCGGAGGAAGCGCATTCTGAGCTTTAAGTTGAAATTGGCTCACAATATCCCGCGAAACGCCCAAACCAAAGTTCCGGACTTTCGTAAGCCCCACCTCTGCTAAGTAGTTTGTAACTAATAAATTCCGGCAATCCATCCGCGAAGGTAACTACCCAAACGAACCGCCGTCACGCTATCTTTATGTGTCGTGGCAACCTGCCTGGGCACTCGTGCGTTCACACAGGGCAGTTGGCAAGTCTCTGGTTTGGAAAGACGCGCACATTTCGCACGTGAACCACGGCTGCAATTGCAACAGGGAAGTTTGGGGGAGACACACAGTCATGAAAAATCTGGGGAAATGGGGATCAGGAATTCTCACGTCCGTAGTAGTGTTGTGCGCCGCTGCCATGGCGGATCCGCCGAGTCGCGTTGCTCGGTTGCAGTACATGCAAGGCGACGTTTCAGTGCAGCCCGGCGGCGTCAACGATTGGGTCGCAGGTGTGATCAATCGCCCGATGACAACTGCAGATCGCCTCTGGACCGACAAGGATTCGCGTGCTGAGCTACATCTGGGCACCGCGGCGATCCGAGTCAGCGCCGAAACCAGTCTGACTCTGACCAACCTCACCGATGAAACCGTCCAGGTAGAACTTGACCAGGGCACGCTCAATTTAAGAGTCCGTCATCTTTACCGTGGCGAGATCTACGAAGTCGACACACCGAACATGGCATTCACGGTAACTAAATCGGGCGAGTACCGCTTCGATGTCGATCCCAACGGCGATACAACGCTGGTTACAGTTCGGCGCGGCGAAGGCGAGGCGACGGGCCAAGGTCGGGCCGTGAAAGTAAAACACGATCAGCAAGCGCGCTTCACCGGCGGAACGTCCCTGACTCACCAAGTCTTCAATGCGCCCGGTCTCGACGGCTTCGACGACTGGTCCCGCGTTCGCGATAAGCGGGAAGACCACTATCTATCCGCGCGCTATGTTTCCCCATACGTGATTGGAGCCGAAGATCTCGACGACTACGGAATGTGGCGGGTCGTGCCCGCGTACGGGGCCGTCTGGGTACCGGCCGTGGCACCGGGCTGGGCTCCTTATCACTACGGACATTGGGTCTGGCTCGAGCCTTGGGGTTGGACTTGGATTGACGACGCTCCCTGGGGATTTGCGCCCTGCCACTACGGTCGCTGGGTGTACTACAGCGGATATTGGGCCTGGGTCCCTGGACCGGTAGTCTTGCGTCCGGTGTACGCGCCCGCGTTGGTGGCCTGGGTCGGCGGCAGTCGCTGGGGCATCAGTCTGTCCTTTGGTGGCGGCGGCGGCGTGGGATGGTTTCCGCTTGGTTATGGTGAACCTTACTTCCCAGCTTACGCAACGAGCCGGAATTATTTCCGCAACGTCAACGTAAGCAACACCCGCATCACGAACATCACCAACGTCACCAACAATTACTACAACACCAAAAACATCAACAGCAACAACACGAACATCACGAAGAACGTCAACAGCAACAACACGACGATCATCAAGAATGAAACCAACAACAACCTGACGATAATCGGCAACCACAACAACGTTCACATTAAATACGCGAATCAAACCGTTCCGGGAGCAGTGACCGCGGTTCCGAAAACGGTGCTCACGAGTTCGCAGCCTGTGGCGAAAGCCGCTGTGCAAGTGCCCGCGAATGAATTGCAGGAGGCTTCGGTTGCAACGGCTCCGTCGGTTGCGCCTTCGCGAACCAGCGTTCTCGGGATGAAAGCTGGCGTGCCTACTTCCGTGCCGCCCGCACAAGCTACATCCAGACAGGTTGTGGCCAGAGTGGCGGCGCCGCCGAAGCCCCTTCCTTTCGCTGCCAAGCAAGAGGCGCTCGCCACGAATCCTGGCCAGCCTCTGGATCGCAAGACCGAAGACCAAATCAGGATCGACATCGCAAAGCAGCCCATGAAGATGCGAGGCGAACCGGCAGCTACGGGGCCCTCAAGTCCAAAAGCCGCCGAGGTGCGCTCTGTTCCTATGCCATCAGAGAAAGCCGTGGAGATGTCACAACCCGCGTCGAGCGCTCCTCTTCACAATGTCCCGCGGCCACCTGAGAAAGTTCAGGAGAAAGTTCAGGCCGAGAAGACCCCAGATGTCACGAAGACGCCAGCCCCTGCTTTTGCGGAAAAAACTGTTCCTCATCCGCCGGAGGGCCGGTCCCGCGTAAGCGCCGAGACTCCGCGAGTACAGGACCATGCCGTCCCGCGGCCACCAGAGAAACCACAGGTGGAGAACACGGCAGCCGCTGCTGCAACGGCAAAACCTGTTCCTCATCCGCCGGAGGGCCGGTCCCGCGTAAACGCAGAGACTCCGCGAGTACAGGACCATGCCATCCGGCGGCCAACGGAGAAACCACAGATTGAGAAGACGGCACCGGCTACTTCAGCTGAGAACACTGTTCCTCGTCCCTCTGAAGTCGGACCTGGCCCGAATGCTGAGACTCCGCGAGTACAGGATCGTGCCGTACCGCGGCCACAAGACCGCGTTATGAGTGCAGAACGCAGACCCACGACCACTGCTGATACGCCGCGAGCACAAGATCGTCCAGTGCCGCAGCCGCCGGTGAACGCTGGAAGTCCCGGACGCGAGACGCCTCGTCATGAATCCGCAGCGGCAGAGCCTCGCCATTCGGAACCGCAACCGAGCTCTCCGCGCTCAGAGCCCAGCCATGACCGTGCACGCAGTGACCCCACCAGCGGGCCTGCTCCTCACCCCAGCCAGGGCGGTGCGCCACCTAATGCTGAAGCACGCGCAGCGCATCCTGCTCCGCAGGCTCAGCAAGGCCAGAGTGGCGGACGCGAAGCGCGGCCGCAGCAATCGGGGACGGCGCAGTCTCCCCATGGGCAAGAGCAGCAGAGCACCCCGCACGCCGAGCAACCGCACTGAACCTGGGGCCTTAAGGACGGGCAGCGTGTGGGATATGCCTGGTGGACTGAGCGTAAATATGAAGCAGCTTTAGTTCGGTATAACTGGCTGTGTCCAAGAATGAACTTAGCTCCCAGGGTGTTTGACACTCTGGGGGCTAAGTCAGTCGATTTGTTCTCTACCTGATTCGATTAGTTCTTCTGCTCGGGTTGGGCGCTCTTCTCCATAGGCGCCACGGACGCTTTCGGTTTCCACGCAGCCACCAGCGCTTTGGCCTTTGCGATCTCGTCTGCGGTCATTTGGTTTTCCGCTGCACGGAGCTCGTCCTGATAGAATTCTTTATTATCCTTGGCGGCTAGCCGCAGCCACATATCGCCCTGAACCGGATCGCGCGCAAGTTCCTTGGCGCCCTGCATGTAGGCCTTGCCTAGGAGCAACTGAGCATCCTGCATTCCCTGCTCAGCGGAAAGCCGCAGCCACTTCAGCCCTTCGCCGATGTCCTTCTGGGGCAAGAGATACATGGATCCCAGGAAGAATTGAGCGTCGGCGTTGCCCTGCACGGCGGCTGCCTTAAACCATTTGCTTGCCTGCTCGGAATCCTTTGGAACGCCCTGACCCATCATGTACATCTTGCCAAGAATGAGCTGGGCATCCGAGTTGCCGTGCTCCGCCAGAACCGTAAATTCCTTGACCGCGGTAGCGTAGTCTTTTTGTTGATAGGCGCGCTTGGCGGACTCGAGATCTGCCGCGGCGGAAAACCCCGCGCAAAGCAGGATCGTGAAAACGCAAAGCGAAAGGCGCGGTAGCCATGAACGCATCTTGATTTCCTCCGTTTTTGTTACCATCTTCGCGGCATGGAGTTGAAATAGACAGCGTGCCGCTGGGCCTCTGTAGGCTGAAGTCAGGCCTCAACCGGGTGGGCTTGAGGTCCTGACTTGCAGGTTGTGAGCATGGTCAAAAAGAGTTGACTGAGTTGAAGTTGAAAATCTTATTCTGCTGCACGGTCATGTTCATTGGGCCCACGCAGCTCAGCGCCTCGCTTATCCCCGTGCCTCCGAAACCGGCGGAGGGCTTCCAGTCCACCGTGACGCCGTAATTACCGGACGATAGCCCTTTAACAATGTAATCGAAACTGTGGGCCGAAACAGTGCTCTGGTTAAAGGTGAAGAAGCAGCCGCCAGTAATCCCCGAGCACGTGTCGGCAAGTGCCTGGAAAAGATTGGTGCTGATCTGGACGTAACGAGCGTCGTAAGTGATGTAGCCACTCGGGATCACGGTGGGCGCTTGCTGGCCGCTCTGCGGCGCAACAGTAACCTTAAAGTCCACCCCAGCTAGCGCTGAACTGCTTACGGAGCCAGTGGCGGAATTAACCTGCTTCGAGCTCACGGTAACGTCGGTCAGAAGGCCAACCACAGCCGAAGGCCTCACCACGAACACGTTGCCGTTGCCGCTCGATGTCTTGATTCCGGCAATCGCGTTTCCTATGCAGGTCCCGGTTTGCCCGGTGCACGTACTGTTGCCACCAGCGTCGATAGTACAATCCACCTGGCATTGTACTCCGCCTGTGATGTTGCCGTTGCTTTCCAGCACACACGCTGTAGTGCCGCCGCCGGTTCCATATGTGAAGTTGCCGCTGCTCTGGGCGAAGGCCATCCCCGACCCAAGTGTTGCGATCAGGACTGCGAGTGCAAAAACTAATATTGATTTTTTCATCTTATCTCCTTTGACGCTCTGGTTGTCGATTGTTAGGGGGTTTGCAAGTCGATCCCTCACGTAAGAAGTCGCATCTACGATCTCTTTTCTATTCGGGATTAGCTGCCTTCGCGGTTCCGACACCAGGAGACTTCCGTCGCCTGGATCATTGAGAAGTGGCTGTGCGAACAGTAGGCCGAGCGGCGAATCATAAATAGATTACGAAAGGGCCGATTGCCGCAGTGAGTAGGACAATGGTGTCGGTAGGACAGGGACGAGAGAATTCACGAACGCGCGGCCCTGGAAATTGGAGGAGGGCTTAGTTCTGCTTCAAATATAAAGAGGCTACCTTTGATATAAGGGAGGCATCGTAAGGTGGATTTGGGAGCACTCGTTGGAAAGCCTTGGAGTTGTGCTGGATGAAAATAGCATTGATAGCGCCGCCCTTTATTCCCGTTCCACCCAAAGATTATGGAGGCACCGAGCTTTTCATTGC
>QIAR01000252.1 GCA_003225595.1 Acidobacteriota bacterium
TGGAGGTGCGAAGCCCCGGCCGTTTTAGCGGCAGGTCGTCGCTGGTCCTCCAACTAACTCGTCTGGCCTACAACGGAAAGAGTTATCAATTGCGCACTAGCCCGTACTGCAGCAAACCTTGGGCCAGAGTCCCTCATGTAAGGCGTAAATGTCGGATTCGACGTTTACCGCATCCGGACGCACATCAGCGAACACGGTTCAGTCGTGAATGCCGGCTTCTACATTGACAAGCGCGACAAGCTCACCCGAAGAGTACGATGGCAACAACTAGATGAAGATTTAAGCTATGCGGCCAACCAACTCGACCGCGATGTGGTCGCGAGAGACCAGATTCGGACCATCATTCAAACCTTTCGCGACCGTTTGTTCACAGAGATTTTCCCTGGCCGCACCGAAGTGCCCAAAACACTGATCTTTGCCAAGGACGACAGCCACGCCGACGATGTCGTTCAAATCCTGCGCAAGGAGTTCGGCAAGGGGAACGACTTCGCTCAGAAGATCACGTATCGGACGGGGACGGCACGCGTGGTCACCAAGAAAAAAGCAGCCGATGGTCAGGAGGTCGAAGAGATCACCTGGGTCAACACCGGCATCAAGCCGGAAGACCTGCTTTCGTCGTTCCGCAACAGCTACAATCCCCGCATCGCCGTCACCGTGGACATGATTGCTACCGGTACCGATATCCGCCCACTGGAAATTGTCTTCTTCATGCGTACCGTCCGCAGCCGCGGCTTCTTCGAGCAGATGAAAGGCCGCGGTACTCGCGTCATCACGCCCGACGACCTGCAGGCGGTTACGCCCGACGCCAGGTGGAAAACAAATTTCATCATCGTGGATGCGGTCGGATTGTCAGAGGAAGAAATGTCCGACATGCGGCCATTAGAGCGCAAGCGGACGGTTTCGTTCGAAAAGCTGCTCGAAGTAGTGTCTTTCGGCAACCGCGAACCGGATGTGCTCAGTTCTCTGGCCTCGCGCCTCGCCCGTCTCGACCGAGAACTGACCGACGACGACCGCAAGCAGGTCACGGAAGCTGCCGGCCAGCCGCTGGCGCAAATCACCGGCCGCATCGTCGAAGCGCTTGACCCAGATTTCCAACTTGAAGCTGCCAAGAAAACTAGCGGCGCAGGAGAGCCGTCACAGGATCAGATCAAGCAGGCCGCAACCAAGCTGATTATGGAAGCTGCCCAGCCCATTGCCGCCAATCCCAACCTGCGCAACCGGCTGGTCGAGATCCGCCGTTCCTACGAGCAGACGATTGACACCGTCAGCAAAGACCAGCTGATCTCCGCGGGACACGACCCCGCTGCGAAACAGAAGGCCCAGAGCATCGTGCAATCCTTCGAGCAGTTCATCCGGGAGAACAAGAACGAGATCACCGCGCTGCAGATTCTTTACAGCCGCCCTTACCGGCAGCGGGTCACGCTCAAGCAGATTGACGAACTGGCCAAAGCCATCGAGCGCCCGCCACGCGCCTGGACCGCCGACCGCCTCTGGCAGGCCTACCAGGCGCTCAACCGCTCCAGGGACTGGTCGGCAAGCGGGCAGAAGATTTCGTTTTCACACGGAGCAAGGGAAAACCCACCCTTGCGGATCTCTCCCGTGACGAACTCCTCGGCATCATCGCGTCTTCTGTCAGAACTTTGACGTGAGCTGGAAGAATGGCCTGCGGAGCCGGGTCTCCACTGGAGAGACCCGGAATTTCCGTTCCACTAATCGAAGTGGCGCAACTTTATGAGACTAGAACGAGTACCGCAAACCGACCTGCATAACACGCGGATTGCCTTGAATTTGGGTGAAGTTCGACCAGTTATCTGGGGGGGTTGAGCCGCGGCGCGCGGGATCGCGAACTACGCCAAAGCCTGTCCGGCTGTTGTCGATCGCCCCAAACCGCTGCGTGTTGGTGACGTTGAAGACGTCCCAACGGAGCTGCAGTGTGTGGTTCTCGCTGCCAAGGCTCCAGGTCTTTCCCAGTCCCAGATCAACATCGACATATCCAGGCAGACGGATGTAATTCCTCGGACCGGTCTCGCCGGGGTAGGCATTGCGGAAGCTCTGATACACCTTAGTAAGATCGCATCCGCCGAAGAGCTTTGGCTGGATACCCCCTGTCGTAGGACGGCTCGAGCAGTCGTGGAGGGGCGCGGTCGGAGTCACGTTAGCCTGGACGTTCCAGTTAGTCGCCCAGCGAGCATCATCGAATGGCGAAACCGTAGGCAGTCCCGTATTCCAGCGGTAGATGCCAGAGAGCTGCCATCCCCCCAGAATCGCCTGCGCGACCCCATTAGGATTGCTCATGAACGTTTTGCCTTTGCCAAACGGGAATTGCCAAATCGCGGAGACATTGATGTTGTGCCGAACGTCGAAGTCAGAGCTGGCATAGTTGTCGCGCTGGCGGATGGGATTGACGATAAACGCGCCATTGCTGTAATTGTTGCCGTAGCCAGTCTCAGATTGCAACCCCGAAGCGTCGTCTAACGAGTGCGACCAGGTGTAGTTGAAGTCCAACGTCAACTCGCTAAGACGCTGGCGCAGTGAGAGCGCAAGGGCATGATAGTTTGAGTTTCCAATCGTGCTCCAGGCGGACAGCGCACCATATTGCGGCTGCATGAACCGCGTGGGGAGGCCGGCATCAAACAGCGCAACATCCACTTCCGCTTCTGCATCCGTCCAGTCGTTGCCGCCAAAGAACGCGAAGGGATTCGAGGGTGTTCGGCTTTGCATCCCATAGAACACCTGCGTGGGCGTCCAGTTTGAAGGAAAGCCGGCTTGAATGTTCGGGTCGTTATTGAACAGGTCGACCAGGTTAGCCGGGAACAGGTTATCGAAGAATGGCAGGGACGCGATCTGGCTGGTGTCTACTCCCTGCGCCCGCTGTTTTTCGAGAATTGTCCCAGCCGTGTACCAGTCCATTCCGCTCTTCGGATCCCGAACGTCGTTGAATGCAACCGCATCCCGACGCGCCAGCAGACTACGCCCCATCCGTCCGATGTAGGAGAGGGAGAACACAGTGCTGGTGGGTAGTTGACGTTCGAAAGTCAGATTCCAGACGTACTGGGTGGGCGCATGCAACAGCGAATCCACGGACTGCTCGATGCGCTCTCCCTCGTCGCTGGGTTGCTGCAAGGTGAAGGGCGGGGGTGGGGCAAGCACCCGGATGTCCTGGTTGAACCCGGTAAATAGGGGCGCCAGAGCAGCAGGATCGTCGGTGGCGTACGTATTCGCTGGAGTGGTGAAATTCGAGCTGAATCCGAGGGTTGTGTTAAGGTCAAAATCCACCGCCAGCGCCTGCCCGAAATAGTCGTTGGTCACTGCGAAACCTCCGCGAATTACGGACCCATGGGTTGACCAGGCAAACGCAACCCGCGGCTGGAAGTTGTTCTTGTCCCAGTTGTACAGCGGCGGGCCGCCATTGACTGGCCCCGAAATTTTGAGAACGATTGGATCGACGAAGTTTTCTCCTTGGTTCGCCGCCGCCAAGCGCTTTGCAAAATAGGTTCCCAGGGGAACGGTGGGCTGCACTTCGAATCCATGGGTCTCATATATTGGACGCTCCAGGCTGTAACGAAGTCCCAATGTGAGAGTCAGGTTCGGACGCACCCGCCACGAATCTTGAATGTAGGTGTCATAGGCCTGGGTCGCAAAATCCCGGACAGTGGGCGTACCGACAGGCAGCACATTCTTATCCTTGCCGTAAGTGTAGTCCGCCGTAAATTCGGAAAGACGGCCGATGATAGCCGTGGCGGCGTTTTGCACCTCCGAAATTGACGACAGCGATTGCCCTACGTTCTCGTCGCCCGGCAGACCGTTGTCGTCTAAGTAGGTTTGGAATGTCGTTGATTCAGTGTCCCCGGCTCCTGCATAGAACGAAGGGTTGGTGAGCCCGTTATCGAAAGCATTCGCGAAGCTGACGCGATTGTTGTTCACCACGCGAATATTGGTGCCGAACTGTAGGTTGTGGTTCCCATGAATCCATGAAATATCATCCGTGAAGTTGTGGACTGGCGTCACACGCTGCAGCGTATGAATTTGGCCAGTGGGTTGGAATACGAAACGGAACTCAAGGTCATTTCCATTGCTGTCCCCCGCCTGTGTGAATGCCTGCCGCGTATAGCCATAGCGGAAGTTATTCACCCAGTTGTTCCCGATCGTCCATGTATGACCAGCCGCCAAGCCCCATGGGTGATTCCAGACCAGGGGGGGAGGCGAATCGGGGAGCCACTGAGGAAGTGTCTGGTGATCGTATATCACGTTCACCCGGGCGAACGCAGTCTGTTTGTTTGTCAGGTTGAAATCCAGCTTGGCGACGTGCGAGTTGAGCCGCACGGGCGTGGGGGCGTTGAAGCGAAACCCGAGGGTGTTCAACCCGTCACCTTGCGACCTGTCATTCGCGGGAAACTTCTGGGCCGCGGTGGCTAAAGCCTGCAGGGCGATTGGGCTTATGCCAGCTATGTTATAAGCTTGTTGATTCTGACTCAAGTCCAATGACGCTAGCGCTGTGCTCGTGCAGCCAACGTCCACGCAATACTTGTAATTAATAATGCCTTGGCCGAGATTGGCGAGGGGTACAACACGAGTCTCGGGGTGGGCTGAAGCATCACGACGGCCTTCGTAACTATAGAAGAAGAAGGCCTTGTTCTTAACGATCGGCCCACCCATGCTGCCTCCGAACGTGTTCCGAACCAGGGGCGGGCGGTCAATCGGACCGAACGGCGGAAGGGCGTGGTTATTGAACCAATCGTTCGCCGTAAATCCCCTCGTACGATAGACTTCAAATGCCGTTCCGTGCCAGTTATTCGTGCCTGACTTGGTCACCAGGTTGACCTGCGACCCGGACGAACGGCCCTGATTGGCGTTTCCGTTCGCCGTCGTGACACGAAACTCCTCAATCGCCTCTGCATTAAGACGCAAAACGGGACCGGTCGTGATATCAGCGTCTAACTGCCCAACTACAAGGGTGTTGGTACTTTGGGGTATCGCAGCATTGCCGGTTTGCGCATTGTTGATATCAACGCCGTCCAGGGTGACGTTCGACTGATCGGCGCGTGCCCCGGCCACGTAACCTTCGCGAGTGACGCCCGGCTGCAGGCTGAGCAAGTCGACGACATTGCGTGCTTCCAACGGAAGCTGTGTAATCTGCTCGGATATGAAGTTGTTGCCCAGAGTGGCATCCTGGGTATTGACCAGATTTTCGCTGGAGACTCTTACCTCAACCACTTCACTAGCAGCCCCGACCTCCAATTGCACGTTGCTCTCGGTTTGCTTCCCAACCAGCGCACGCACATTGTCCACCGCCTTCTTCCTGAATCCTTTGGCTTCGACTTCAAGCCGGTACTGGCCGGGCGTGATCAGATCGAATGTAAATATACCGGCGTCGGTTGACTTCACACTGCGTACGGCGTTGGTCGCGATGTTAGTTAGCGTGACGGTGGCATCGGCTACGACCCGGCCTTGCGGATCGGTAACAGTTCCACGTACCGTGGAGGTTCCCGTTTGGCTCCACAATGGCGCCGCAATCGACGAGACTAAGAGCATTAAAGCCACTGCTCTCAGGGAATGCATAGCAGGCTCCTTATGCACGCATCTTTGGTCGCTTACAACCCCCGCCCTGGGTGGTCCGAGATGGACCGACACTCAGGGGCGTTCGGCGGGATATTCTGCATCTGTTGGACCAATTCAGACAAACAGATTTTCAGCTACTTAAGTCTTATGTCAAATCCGAAATTCCGATTTTCGGAGAACAGCCTATGGCATCCGGTATTCGGCCAGAATCGTTTCGTTAACTGTTATGCAAACAGCCGTGCAGTTAGGAATACAACAACCGGATAACACTCCAATGTGTAGCGCGGCTCGGGATTCTCCAGGCCCCCTAGAAAAAAGCGAACGGATCACCACGGGGAGCATTGCATCAATAGAAGAAGTTTTGCGGCAGCCATAAGAAACGGGCAAGCGATTCTTCCAATTTCGCGGCTCGAAGGTCGAATATTTTTTGGAGTTCCATTAGGTGATCGCCTCCACAAGTCCGAGCCGCCCGACTGTCCAGCCCGGCGGTGACGCCCGTTGTCGTGCAAACGGGAACTTTCGCGCGCCTTGAAAAAGCAAAAAGGCATCCGGCGACTCCGAGTCGCTCTAGACTACACAACTTATTTTAGCCAGTGAGAAAACCTCCTCCTGGCAGGGCGAGTGCTTTGTATGTGCGGTACCATTCGCCTAGTCGACCGGCCAACAGGATCGTCCCAACTCGTCGTGTATTGGCTGCCAAAGTCGATCATCGGTCAAGCCGCTTCGGGCACGATGGT
>QIAR01000253.1 GCA_003225595.1 Acidobacteriota bacterium
TCGCTGGGCGCAGAATTTGTGGCTGGACGGGCGTCCGTACTGGGGTGGCCTACAAATGGACGAGGCCGCTCTACCCATTCTGCTGGTGGACCTGTTATGCAGAAAAGCTCCCGAAGCGATGGAAGAACCGAGCCGCTGGTGGCCCATGGTCCGCAAGGCCGCCGGGTTCCTGGCGCGCAATGGCCCAGTAACACAACAGGATCGTTGGGAAGAGGACGCAGGGTACTCTCCATTTACGCTGGCCGTGGAAGTGGCCGCCTTGTTGGCAGCAGCAGAGATCGCTGATGAGGTCGCTCAGTCGGCGGCGGCCATGTACCTACGGGACACAGCCGACGCCTGGAACGACAATATCGAGCGCTGGACATATGCGATCGGCAGCGATTTGGCACGGCAGATTGGGGTTGAGGGCTATTACGTCCGAATCGCGCCGCCTGAGACGGATTGCGCGGCATCCCCTTTGCAGGGCTTCGTGCCTATCAAGAATCGTCCGCCCGACCGCAGCATGGAAGCAGCCACACATGTCATCAGCCCGGATTCACTTGCCTTGGTACGCTTCGGACTGCGCGCTCCTGACGATCCGCGGATCGTAAATACGATCAAAGTCATCGACGCATTACTGCGGGTGAGATTGCCTCAGGGCCCGTGTTGGTATCGCTACAACGGCGATGGTTACGGAGAGCACGAGGATGGCTCCCCTTTCGACGGTACCGGCATTGGCAGAGCTTGGCCTTTGTTGGCAGGAGAGCGGGCGCATTACGAATTGGCAGCGGGGCGACGTGATTCGGCGGAGGCACTGCTTCGAGTGATGGAATATTCGACGGAGGGAAGCCGCCTCATCCCAGAGCAGGTGTGGGACGCACCCGAGATTCCCGAGCGCGAGCTGTTCACGGGGAAACCGTCAGGATCGGCTTGTCCCCTGGTCTGGGCACACGCGGAGTACATCAAGCTGCGGCGCTCGTTACGCGATGGCACAATTTTCGATCAGCCACCACAGACGGTGCAGCGCTACGTATTTGAAAAACGCCGGTGCACGATTTTCACCTGGCGCTTCAACAACAAGCCTCGATCTATTCCCTGCGGCAAAACATTGCGCCTAGATCTACTGTCTCCAGCCATGGTGCACTGGAGCTTTGACGGCTGGCAGACCGCGCAGGACTCCAATACTTGGGACACAGGACTGGGTGTGCACGTCGTGGATCTACCCACTGAGAAACTGACGGTGGGTCGCCAGATTGTGTTCACATTCTACTGGATAAAGGAGAACCGCTGGCATGGGGCGGATTTCAGCGTAACAGTGGAGTAGAACTTCAAGTCGCCAGGCCACCGATTTTCACGGATTCACCAATCAGTTGAGACATACCCACGAAGTACACGAGGGATCACGAAGGCACTCAGCTTACGAAAGAACTTCCGCCTCAGCGCTTGACTTCTCCGTGGTCTCGACACCCCAACGACGCGAAATATCCGCGTAGAGTGCGGCTGCGCAGATTCCGGACCCCAGAAGCAACACAGTTCCCTTCCAAGCCGGCCCCATTAATAACCGTCCCAGCCCGAACAGCGCCAGGTACACCATGGCACAACCAAGCACCCAGTCGACCAAGTTGCGGCCAAGGTCGTGGGTGGGCGCAATTTCGGGAGCCAGGCGGGCAACGGGTTTCCATCCGCTGACGTGGGGATGGACTTTCCGATAAAAACTCAGGAGCACTTGCTCGGGCTCCGGTCCAGTTACAAGCGTAACGACAACCCAGACCAGCGTTGTGACTGCCGTCGTGGTTAACGCTGTCTTGGCGAACACCATGGGACCAGTCCCGGAGAAGGGCGTAACCACGCGTAGAAATACCGTCGCCAGCATGGCTGTCGCCATGGCGGAGATTTCGCTCCACGCGTTAATCCGCCACCAGTACCAACGCAGCAAATACACGCCGCCGGTGCCGGCGCCCACCTCCAATACAAATTCCCATCCGGAGCGAATCGAGGCCAGTTGAGCAGACAAATACGCCGACGCAATGACCAGCATAATCGTGGCCAGGCGGGAAATTCGGACATAGTGCTTTTCGTCGGCGTCACGCTTGATGAACCGGCGATAAAAGTCGGCAACCAGATACGACGCGCCCCAATTCAGTTGAGTCGCGATGGTCGACATGAACGCGGCCATGAATCCCGCGACCACGATCCCGCGCAGTGCGGGCGGCACGTATCGTGTAACGATGAGCATGTAACCAGTTTCCGGATGCTCCAAATGCGGGTAAAGCACAATAGCTGCGAGTGCCGTCAAGATCCAAGGCCATGGACGCAGAGCATAGTGCGCGATGTTGAACCAGAGTACGGAGAGCAGCCCATGGCGTTCATCGCGGGAACTGAAGATCCGCTGCGCGATGTAGCCGCCTCCACCCGGCTCCGCTCCCGGATACCAGAAAGCCCACCACTGCACGCCTAGGTTTACCAGAAATGTTAAGGCCGGTAAGGTCCACAACGCTTCCGAAGTGAGGGGTCGCGAAAAATCAGGGAAGAAGGAGGTGGCATCTCCGGCATTGGGTCCAGCAGCGACCCGCATAGCGGCCAGCTTGCCCAGCATGGCGCTCATACCCCCAGCCGCGGAGACTGCGTACCACGCTACCCCGATCACAATTGCCATTTTTAGGGCGAATTGGAACAGATCGGTCCAGAGCACGCCCCACAAGCCGCCTAAAGCCACATAGAGCCCGGTAAACGGAATTAGAAAGAACACGCAGATCGCCAACGCACTATGATCGCTGACGCCGAGCGTGGTCGCCACGATGCTGGTCATCGCTTTGGTCACCCAGCCGAGAATTAGGCAGTTCATCAGCAGGCCGAGGTAGACGGCGCGGAAGCCGCGCAGGAACGCCGCAGGCTTGCCGGAGTACCGCATCTCGGCGAACTGCACATCCGTGAGCAGGCCGGAGCGGCGCCAGAGACGGGCGAAGAGGAACACCGTCATCATGCCCGAAAGCAGGAACGCCCACCACAGCCAGTTCCCGGCAACGCCCTGGGTGTACACAAGGCCAGTGACGACCAGCGGCGTATCGGCGGCAAAGGTGGTGGCGACCATGGACGTGCCCGCCAGCCACCACGAGACGTTGCGCCCGGAGACGAAGTAGTCATCCACGCTCTTGCTGGAGCGTCCGCGGAAGTAAAGACCAAGGAACAGGGTGATCGCGAGATAAGCGACGATCGCAGACCAATCGAGGATCGTGAAGTTCATTTGGGACTAAAGCATACTTCAGGTCGGATTCCATTTTCGCAATATTCTTGCTTGCCGAGGTTGCCTCGGCCAGACAGGCGTGGGCGCCATGTTCCTAGGCAAGTGAGAGACGAGCACAGGGTCCGCATTGAGGGCAAGGCAGTCTTTGGCTAACCCGTGTAGAGTAGTTCCACCACCGTGCAGTCATCGTTAAGCGGTGTGCCGCCGCAGAAGTTAGCCACGGCGGAAAAAATATCTTCGAGTGTGGAACTCTTAGCTGCCACGGCTTCTAAACGCGAATCTTCAAAGAAGTCGCCCCGGGCGTTCTCGGCTTCGGTAACCCCATCCGTGACTAAAACCAGACGATCACCCGGGTGCAAACTGCAGCGGTCACTCTCGTAGGTGGCATCAGCAAGCAAGCCAACCGGCAAGTTGCCGTGCGCTGGACGGATCACTTCCTGGTTGCAAACCAGCAGTGGAGGAATGTGTCCGCAGTTCACATATTCCAGCTCACCATCGCGGCGGATTCTAGCAATGATCAGGGTCGCGTATTTTTCTCCGATATGTTTGTGAGTGAAAAAGCGGTTGGCCGCGGCCACAATCTCCGGCAGGGGCATGCCGGCGGTGAGCTGGGAATAGATCATGCCCTGAAGCGTGTTAGCCAGCAGGGCCGCTGACACTCCCTTGCCACTGACGTCGGCCAGGACGACGGCCAGTCCATCGTCAGTATTCACGGCGTCGAAGAAGTCACCCCCGATCTCCTTGCAGGAGAGATTTCGACCACGGAGCTTGGCGAATGGTACTTCCGGAATAGTCACCGCCATCAACTTTTGCTGGATAGACGCTGCGATGGAAAGCTCTTGCTGATAACGTCGAGCAGCTTCTTCGGCCTGCACCAGGCGAGCGTTCTCGATTAGAGAAGCAGCCTCAGTTGCGATGGCGCGCAGGATATCGTTGCTGACGCTGGTAATGTCGCGGGACGCGAAACGAGAATCCACATACAGCGCGCCCAGGAGTTCCGCAGTGGGCGGCGTCGCTAATGGGACTTCTGTGCCGCGTGTGGTCTGGACCTGCGGTTTGCGTAGGGGAATGCAGATGACGGTACGCAGATCGAAGGCCACGATACTCTGGCGGCCAGCCAGATCGAGTGACTGGCTGGTATCGGTGATGAGAAACTCTGAGTTTGCCCTCATTGCCTCATCCAGAGTGGAATGCGAGATGGTCTTATCGTCCAGGAGAGGCTCGCCCTTATAGTTCCGTCCCGCGCCCAAGTGCAATTTCCCTTGTTCGTCTTTGAGAAAAATGTAACCGCGCTCGGCACGCGTCAACTTGAGCGTGACGTCGATCAATGTGACCAGGATCTCGTCCAGTACACCGACCGTATTCAGTTTGCGGGCGGCCTCGAGGAAGAGGGTTAGCTTTTCCAGGTCAGTGGTTTCGGTTGATATGTGAATCCCGGAAATCTGGCTCAGGAATTCGCGCGCGGTGTTCGAGGTGGCGTGCATGGGGTGGAAAATGATGTAAGCCACGTCGCGCACACCGAATTCCAACCGATCATTGCGCTGCAATTTCTGGCGCTGAACTCGCTCACCATTTACGAAAGTGCCATGTTTACTGCCCTGGTCGACGACGTAGAACTCACCGTCTTCAGAAAGGATGAGTGCGTGGTCGCGGGAAACGCGAGGATCGGGAACCACCAGATCCTTATCAACTTTTCTCCCTACGGTGAAAGGAGTGTGGTCTAAGGTGATGGAGCGCTGATCATTGCCCTGCACATACACAAGCGAGGGAAACGCTACCGAGCCGGGCTCGGAAGCTGGGCCGGGGATGGGGTGAAACGCCATACGGAGCGGTTTGGTCTCCTTGTCTGCCGAGAATAAAGAGTGCTGAGAAAAGGATTAAGAGCCGACTGGAAGAGGCAGCAACTGTTGCCTGGCCCAACCCCAATTATAGCTTCTGGTGAGCGAACCCGCTGTGTTTACGCCGCACCACGCTGAAATGCAGCAAGCGCCTGCTGCTCGTTATCGTAGACTTCGAAGACTGTGGCGAGCTTCGTAATCTGCAGGACATCGCGGAGTCGTTGCCCCAGCCCGATAAGCTTAATATCAGCACCGGCCGAGCGCGCCGATGAGTAGACACCGACCAGTGTGCCCAGTCCGCCGCTATCGATATAGGTCACCCCTGCTAGGTTTAGCAGGATGCGCTTCGTCGAGCCGAGCAGCTTCTTTAACGTGTCGCGCAGCGCGGTGGCTTCTTCGCCGAATACAATGCGCCCGTTGCACGACACAACGGTTATCCCATCCGCCGTACGCGTCTCAATCTTGAGAGTCATCCGTCCTCCGAACTAAAAGCGCAAAGTGTTGGAGAAGCCTAACGCGTGTCTGCGGCCAATGCAAGCCCGCGTCAAGGGCTCACGCTAGGCTAGCGAAGCTTTGTCCTAGCTGTTTCCTTCTCCAGCAACAGCACCAGCAATCCCGCAATGATCGGCGGAATGCCAAGGCTAGTGTAGAGCGGGACGGCCCACGCCTGCTGCAATGATGTAGGCGGCACTACGAGAGCACATAACATCAATCCGAATTCGGCTACCCACGGCCAGAACACGAGCACAATGGCGAGGGCGCAGACGAAACGTGTAAATGAGTTGCGCCTCCACAGCGCCTTTCCCGAGCGAATAATGAGAAAGATACCCGGCAATAGCAGCACCTGGTTGTAAGGCGCCATCATAGGGATGACCAGCAGGGTCACGGCCAGTACCAGCGAGAACGCCAGAGAGAACTCGGCCGAATCTGCCGGGTAGCTACGTAATCGCCAGCACACTGCGGCCAGGCCGAGAAGCGCAAGCGTGATAAGCAGAGTTCCCCATCTGGCGGTAAGCAATACATCGGCGAGTGAGTTTCCGCCCGTGTACTGGCGGTAGGCAATCATTGCTGCACGAAAGCGGCCGATCCAGCCTGGCAGAACGAATTCAGCGCCCCCAATCAGCAGCGCCATGGTGACAATGAATCCCCAGAACAGGCGCTGCCGTTCGCGCCAGTTGCTCACACTCCAGAGTAGTAGCCATGCTGCGGGCAGCACCGCCAGTTGCGGCTTGATTGTGGCCAACGCGAGTAGGCAGCCGGCCAGGAATATGTGTGCGCTGACGAGAAGGGCCGCGCCGGCGGCGATCATAGCTGCCACCAGCAGGCTCAACTGCTGGAGCTTGAAGCCCTGCACTGCAGGAAAACTGCTCATGGTCAACATGAATAAGATTCCCAACAACGAGGCTGGCGGTCGCCATTGCAAGAATCGCAGCCATAGACAAACGCTGGCCGCAGCCAGTAACCAGAGCAGGTAGCGGAAGCCGACCTGCACGATCTCAAAGGGAAGATGAATGATCGGTGCCAGCAGAAAAATCACGTAGGCGGGATAGGCGAAACCCTGTTGGTCCTTA
>QIAR01000254.1 GCA_003225595.1 Acidobacteriota bacterium
GTCCAGACCCAGGGAGATGAATTCCATATCCTCCCGGTGAGCCAACAGCCGATCGGGAAAAATGCGCTTTATCAGAATTCGGACACCCCCAAACGCGACGCCCGCAACGAGAGCAAGCGCCATCAGAATTCCAGCCAGAATGAGCGCATTAAACACGAGGGTGCCAACGTTGTTCTTCTTGTCGAAGAAAGTGTTCTCGTTCCAGGTTACGTCAGCGTCGTAGTTTACCGATGCGAGCAGCGATTTCGCTTCACTTTGGGAGAGCGGCCCGGCAGCAACGGCGACAATCGGGCCAGTGCGTTTCGCGAAGAATGGCCCCAGATCCACGATTGTCGTGGTCCCGGGTTCTTGCTGCGTGTGCTGCGAATGGGACACATCGATCCGGCGCAGATACTCGGCGGCAATTTGCGGCGTAGGATAAGAAATGAGCATCAGCGTGGCCTCGCCACCGGAGAAATCGTAATTACCGAGCATGACCTCCGCTCCAGCCTTAAAGCCGACAACTTGTGCCGGCAGGGGAGCACCCACTTTTAGCAGCCCGGTTGGCCCCATCACGTATTTGGCGTTCTTCACATAGGACTGGCGCGGCAGATAGGTTGGAAGGGAAGGCAGGTTGCGGGCATTTCCCGGCGGCAGTGGCAGCAGGCTCGTCAGTTCCCGTAGTTCGGCAGCCGACATCACGGTCAGTTTGTTGAAGATTGCGTCTACCAAAATATTCGCACGGTAGAGCAAAATGCGGTTATTCAGGGAAGAAGCCTGGTCACCGATTTTTTCATTCAGCATCTGCGGCTGCTTATAAAACGTGAAGGCGCCATAGGCACCACTGGCATCCTCGAAGCGCGCCGCCTTGAGGGTGAGCTTGTGTCCGCCATCGCGCGTGTAAATCGCGGATTCCAAATCGGTGAACCCGTATTCGTTCAAGACGGCGGCGTTTACCGGATCGGCGACTCCCGGGTCTTGGCTCGTCTGCCCTGTTCCTTGGATCTGCCAACCGGCGAACTGCTTGGGCAGAATAGGGGCCGAGGGCTGCTTTTTTAAGGGCTGATCGGCAGCGAGAACCGCGCCAGCGAGCAAGACGGCTAAGAGAAAAGTAACGACAGTATGAAGATGCCTCATGAAGGTGAAGATAAACTGGGAAACTCCTCTTCATTAGACTACAGAGTAGAAGGGAAAGTTTCCAGCCAGCCAGTACTTAGTCCTTAGAGCGAACGCGTAGATTACGGGAGGACTTATGGGTATCCAATTCTCTTGTCCTCATTCAGAGGAGGCTAATAGTAGGTGCTGGTGCTCGGTACTGGAGTTACTGCCCTGCGCTCTTCACCATGCGGCTGGCGACCTTCACACCGCTAAGTCCACCGATGTACTTAGTGACCCCGCGAGAGAGCGATTCGGCGATGCGCTGGCGATACTCGGGGGTTTCGAGCCTGCGCGCGTCGCCTGGATTGCTGATAAAAGAAATCTCGGCCAGGATCGAAGGCATGTTGGCACCGATCAGAACGATGAAGGGCGCCTTCTTAACGCCCCGGTCGCGGATGCCTGGACTCTTGAGCGCTAGACCGCTGTGGAGTGACTGCTGCACGTCGCCGGCGAACTCGCGCGACTCTCCGATTTTTTCCTTCAGCGCAATCTTTTTGACCAGATCCTGAAGTTCGTGAATGGACTTTTCTGAAACTGCATTCTCGCGGGCTGCCACTTCCAATGCTTCCGCTGAGGAGGTGAAATTCAAGTAATACGTTTCCACGCCGCGGGCCGCGGGGTCATCGCTCGAGTTCGCATGGATCGAGATGAACAGATCTGCCTGCTCCTGGTTGGCAATGGCAGTGCGGGTTTCCAGCGGAATGAAGGTATCGTCCTGGCGTGTGTAGATCACATCCGCGCCCAGCCGCGTTTCGAGCAGCTTGCCGAGCCGCTTGGCAACGTCCAAAACGAGATTTTTTTCCTCAAGCCCATTGGGGGCGATGGTACCTGTGTCATGACCGCCATGGCCGGGGTCGATGACGATCTTGCCAATCTTCAATCCCAGTGCCCTGATGAGCGAGCGGTCACCGCTGGAAGTGGGCTTGGCTTCGTGGACATTGATTTCGGCTCTGCTAGTGAAGGATTTGCGCTTCTTCTTGCTGCGGCTGCTGTGTTCTGAAATGCTGGGTTCTGAAGCGCTCCAGTCTGAAATGCCGCGCTCTGAAGTGGCAGGGCCGAATTTCGTGTGCTCCGCAGTTCTTGATGCGAGTGTCGCGGACCTCGTCACCGGGGTGACATCAGGTTGCAGATCAGCCGGTTGCAGAGCAACGACTTTCGGGTCTTCGCCGTCATCATCCGCCTCGACGATCTTCTTCGTTGGCCCTGACGTCGACGCAGACTGAGCTGCCTCAGTTTTCGCTGATGCCATGGTGTTGCGCATTGTAACCGGCACGGGCGAGTCGGGACTCGCGTCTAGCCCAGCGGCCGCTGAGTCGACTGTGTTGGGCTGCGCTTTAGCCTTAACATCTTTCTTCTCTGATATCACATCCGTGCGCGCCTCGTCGGCCAATGCTGCGGCTTCCTTGTTTACCAGCGTGTTGCTCGATTGTTTTCCATGAATGTCATTTCCGTGGATGTCTTTTCCATGTATATCAATGATCAGCCGGTAGGGGTTGGGGAGGAGGAAGGCATTGTAGTTCGCCAGATCGTCGACCTCGAGCACGATGCGCGTCCGCCCGGGCTGAAACTGCGCCACCCGGATCTTCTTCAGAAAGCCGTCGTCCACTTCGAGTGTCTTGCCTATGAGCGTCGAAGCCAGCTTGGTGTCATAAAGATCGAAGAAGATTCGATCTGGATGGTCAATGCGCTGGGATTCGAATTTGATTTCCTGCTCAAGGTCAATGGCGATTCGAGTGTAATCGGGGGTTGTCCAGTGCCGGATGCCGGTAATGCGGGGCAGTTTGCCGCGCTTAGTCCCGGCAGCACCGTTTTCACCGTCAAGGTCATCCTGCCGGGAGAATCTGCCGGGCTTAGCCTTCTGTTTTTTTGCGTCCTCCTCTTGCTTTTCCGCTTGCTGCGACAATTCGCTCAGCGCCTCTGTTGCATCGTCAGCAAGTCGGTGGCGAGGATAGCGGCGCAGAAATTCCTGAAAAGCGACGCGTGCCTGGCTGGGGTTGTTGAGTTCATCCTTATAGATCTCTCCAACGGTGAACAGCGCGTCGAACCGGTACTTGCTTCCCGGATATTCGCGGCGCAGGAATTCGTACTGATGAATGGCGGAGCGCAGGATGTTGTCATCATCGAAGCGGCGTCCCATCTCCACCAGCAACTCAGCTACTGCGACCACGCTGGGATCGGCTTTGGTGGAGGTAGGCGCACCAAAGTAGACGCGGCGGTAGGCGTCAATCACGCGCTGGTATTCGTGGCGGCTTCGGTCAGCGATAGGACCGCCGTTCAGCGCTTCGCGCATGTGCCCGGCTCTGGAGAATCTCTGGCGAGCCCAGTCTTCCCCATGGCCCGCACGGGCACACATGGGCAACGCTGAAGCCAGCAGCGCAAGCACAAACGCGCCTAGACGCAGCGCGCGTTCAATTCGATCTGGATTCTTCAATTTTTCGGACCGTAATCGGCTGTTTAACTACATCGCCCAACTAAAAATTAATGGGAGATGCGCCCAACCTTAATCGGTGTTGCTGATGTACAGCACGCCTTTCGCATCCCTTTGAACCAGTATAGGATCGTGTGACGGGTTGCCTACAACGTGGGTGCCCGGATCGGATCCGCCATAGTACAGGTTCGTGATCCGCCTGACGTAGTTCTGGGTTTCGGCGAATCTTGGGATCCCGGCACTGCGCGCCACTGCGCCCGCGCCAGCGTTGTAAGCGGCTAGGCTCAGCTTCACGTCGCCACCATAGCTCTCGAGCAGTTTCTTCAGGTGGCGGACGCCCGCGTCCACGTTCTGCTGTGGGTCAAAGGGATTGGTCACCTTCAGTTGCCGGGCCGTCGACGGCATGAGCTGCATCAGCCCCATGGCTCCCTTGCTTGAGACCGCGTTGGGGTTGAAGTTGGATTCCACCTTGATGACCGATCGCACCAGGTTGGGATCCACATTGTGCCGAGCCGCTGCCTCGTCGATGGCGGCATCGAGTTCCTGCTGGGTGAAAGTCTTGCCTCTGACGAAATCCGAAGCTTGCGCGCCGGAAACTGCCTGAGGCTCCTGACCGAGGTACTGGTTCACTTCGGCGGCCGCCGAACGGGCTGCGCGCATGGTCGCGCCGTTCGCCGGCGGCACAGCTTTCCATCGGTGCTTGGTTACGCTCCAGTAGACCAGCGAACGCCGCGGGCTTGGTGCAGCCTGCGAACGCTTGATGGTGCTTGCGGGAATGCCCTCGTTCACATAGACCTTGCGGCCGTTTTCGTCATTGGTGGTGATCACTCCAGCAGTGTTGCTGCTGGCACCAGGTTCTGCCTGCACGTATGGCGTGGTGAGAGAAAGGAAGGTCGCGATTACGGGACTAGCCATCAGGGCGAGTTGCAGGCGTTTTCGCATAACCGGGTGCGAGCTCCACCGCTGGGGACAAAAGATCCCGCGGCTGCCTACCCGGAACCTGACGGAGAAACCTAACCAGAGTGTGTTGATTATAGGGCTGGCAGCGTGGCCGGGCAATCTATCCGAAGACCATAGAACCACCGAAGTAACAGAGCTAAGTTGTTGTAAATGATAGTTGTTCCTTGGTTCGGCATGGGAAAGCACATCGCGTTCGCCCCGGATAGAGAAACCCAATACCCTGCGCTTCCCGTGGTGCGCCCGCTGTAGTAGGCTGCGGTTGGTCCCCAATGCGTGAGCTGGAAAATAGCGGCAGACGCCGGACTCTCTGATGCTATTCGACTTCTGGTACCGCGCTATTCCCACTGAGCGAGTCGGCCGCAGCGAGCTCGTGAAAGCCACGCTGCTGGAAATTCCTCTCGTGATCGGGCGGGACCGCCGCGGACGTGCGTTTGCCCTGCGAGATACCTGCCCGCACCGAGGCATGCCGCTTTCCTATGGACGGTTCGACGGCGAGCAGGTCGAATGTTGCTATCATGGCTGGAAATTCGACGCCCATACCGGTCAGTGCCAGCACATTCCATCCCTCACCTCGGATCAAAAGCTCAAATTGGACCGCATCTACGCGGGCAGTTTTGCCTGCGAGGAGCACGACGACTACATCTGGGTCTTCGTTCCGGAGCCTGCCCAGGCGGGGGCCGGTTTCACCAAAGCAGCCGAGCCGCCCGTTCCAGCACCCCGCGTGCCGACCTTCAGCGACAAATACAAGATCGCGCACCTCACCTCCGAGCTGCCATGTAGCGTGGACCACGGTATCATCGGGCTGATGGATCCGGCGCACGGGCCGTTTGTTCACCAGGCGTGGTGGTGGCGCAGCCGCCATAGCATCCACGAAAAGCAAAAGAATTTTGAGCCTATCCCGTACGGCTTTCGCATGAGCGCGCACGCGCCGAGTTCCAATAGCGCGCCCTACAGACTGCTGCGGCTCTACGCGGACGCGGATTCAATCACGACCACTATCGATTTCGTGCTGCCCAACCTGCGGCTGGAGACGATTTGCGCCGGCAAATACTGGTTCTCCAGCCTGACTACGGTCACGCCCATTACTAGCAACCACTGCCGCATCGACGTCGTCGCCGCCTGGAACATCTTCCGTTGGGTGCCCTTTGGACCGGGATTATTGAAGTTTGTGTTTGCCAAATTTGTAGAGCAAGACCGGCAGACGATGGAGAAGCAGTCAGAGGGCCTGAAGCATGATCCGCATTTAATGCTGATTGACGACGCGGACCGCCCCGCCAAGTGGTACTTCCAACTTAAGCAGGCGTACTTGGAATCGAGGCGTAGCGGCGCGGAGATGAAGCATCCGATGCCAGGACCGGTCACATTGAAGTGGCGAAGCTAACCTTCGTTGCTGCGTCTACCGGCTTACTTCTCTTCCGCTACGAGCCAATCCAGCGCTTCCTCACGGGTCTTGAATATGGGCAGGTCACGCTGGGAGAAGGTCTTCATGTGCTCGTAAAACACCTTGGGCAGGTTTTCCGTTCCTACCCACGCGGACCGCTTCAAATAAGGCCGGTCGAGGACTGTGGCTTCTTTGAGGCGAGTAATTCCTGACCGGTCGAATGCGACCCCTGTGAAGTCGGCCAGCAGCAATATAGAGCCACGCGGCTGGGTACTCACATAGGATGGGACGAGTCTGGAAATCTTCTCCAACTCCGCCGCCGTACAGTGGGAGAGGTCCACCAGGAGGATCTGCTTGCCCTTGTGGGCGATGAAGCGGATGCGATCTTCTATCGGGAACTCCGACCAGACCAACTGGGAACTCATGGTGACCACCTATGCTCCCAACAGGGAGTCCACGACCGTATACACCTCTTCGAGGGCCGAGTCCAGTGCCTCGGGATTCTTGCCGCCAGCTTCCGCCATATCGGGACGTCCGCCGCCCCCCCGCCGATTTTCTGCGCCACCGGACCGATGACCTTGCCTGCCCGCCGCAGTCCGGCTATTCGAGAAACCGCGTGCCAAACCTGCGATTACCACTGTAACGCCGTGAACGCTTCCATCGCGTAGCGGTCGTAAGCGGTCACA
>QIAR01000178.1 GCA_003225595.1 Acidobacteriota bacterium
TCAATCGCCAGCGCCTCAAATCCCTGATGGAACGCGAGCAGAAACGTTTCGTGGACGAACGGCCCAAATCCAAAGCACTGTTCGTGCGTGCTAGCAAATCGTTGCTCAGTGGCGTTCCCATGAACTGGATGGTGAAATGGGCAGGCGCGTTCCCGCCGTTTGTGCGCGAAGCGCAGGGCAGCCAGTTCTTCGACGTCGACGGGCATCGTTACATCGACTTCTGCCTCGGCGACACCGGAGCGATGACCGGGCATTCTCCCTCAGCCATCATCTCCGCAGTTGAACAGCAGGTACGGCGGGGCATCACGCTTATGCTGCCGAGCGAAGATGCGATCTGGGTCAGTGAGGAATTGCAGAAGCGCTTCGGCCTGCCGTATTGGCAATTCGCGTTGACGGCCACGGATGCGAACCGGTTTTCCATCCGTCTTGCGCGCCAGATCACGAAACGGCCGAAGATATTGGTCTTCAACTGGTGTTATCACGGCACAGTCGATGAGAGCTTCATCACGCTAGGGAAAGATGGCGTTGCGAAAGCTCGACGCGGCAATGTCGGTCCGCCGGTCGATCCTGCCGTCACGACCCGCGTCGTCGAATTCAATGATCTCGAGGCGCTGGAGCAGGCGCTCGCACATGGGGATGTCGCCTGTGTGCTCGCCGAACCGGTAATGACGAACGTGGGCATTGTGCATCCCGAGCCCGGCTATCACCTCGCATTGCGCGACCTGACTCGCAAATACGGCTCGCTGCTGATCATGGATGAAACGCACACCATCTGCGCCGGTCCCGGCGGCTACACACGAGCCGAAGCTCTTGACCCGGATTTCTTGGTGTTCGGCAAGCCCATTGCAGGCGGTGTGCCGGGGGCCGTTTATGGGTTCACTGAAGAGGTAGCAGACCGAATCGCCGCGCACCAGGACCTCGAAGACTGCGACACCGGGGGCATCGGCGGTACACTCGCTGGCAATGCCTTGTCGCTGGCCGCTATGCGCGCTACGCTGGCGAAAGTCCTTACGAAGGAAGCTTTTGACCGCATGTTCCCTCTGGCCAAGCGCTGGACGGCTGGGGTGGAGAAGGTCATTGCTGACTTCACTCTGCCCTGGCATGTCACCCGTTTGGGTTGCCGAGCAGAATATCTGTTCACGCCGAATCGCCCGCGCAACGGCACTGAAGCCCACGATGCCATGGACTTCGAACTCGAACGCTTGATGCATCTCTATGCGATGAACCGAGGCATCCTACTCACGCCGTTCCACAACATGGCGCTGATGTCGCCGGCAACCACGGCTGAAGACATCGACCTCCACACTAGGGTCTTTCGGGAAGCCGTGAAGGAATTGGCAGGGTGATCCCCTCAACTGGAGACACCCGGACGGGGAGCACTGAGGCCTCTTGGGTTGTCTTCCTGCCGGAAATGAATCGGACTGGGCATTTCCCCCATTGATTCCTATCCGTTTACGATGTAGATTGCTTGCGCATCTTCGGAACAGGAGGGGTCTATGGCAACCCGCAAGATTATTGATTGCCGGCGTTTTCCGAGCGAGAAGAACTGCAGCCTTGCCATTTCTGGCACTGAGGAAGAGGTGCTGGATCTGGCAGTTCTGCATGCAACCACGGTCCATGGTCACGAGAATACGCCCGAACTCCGCGAACAGATTCGGTCCCTGCTGCAAGACGAGATCACTGCCGCGGCAGCTTAGTTCCAATGTGAGAGGGCGCGGGCACGCCGCCTCGATTCACGTACAAACGAGGTGGTGTTCAGGATATCCTGCAGTGTCCGTGCCTGTCTCGTATCCCTCCGTGTTACGCTGATAACCCGGCTTCATGGAATTCCGCCGCCATGTTTATGGCGCGTTGTCCGCCCTGGCAGCAACCGCCTTGTTAGCTGGCTGCGCCTCCACGGGTGCGCCGATGCCGCCATCGCTCGAGCTCCCCAAGCCGCCGACCGATCTCCGAGCTGCGCGCAAAGGCAACAAGGTGTATCTCACCTGGAGTGTGCCTGTTTTAACCACTGATCGGCAATCTGCCCGGCATCTGGGACCGACTCGAATCTGCCGCAGCCTGGATGCAGTCATCAGCCAATGTGGCACGCCGGTCGGGGAGGCTCCTCCGCCAACGACAACCCCGACGCCGCCAAAAAAAAATGTTGCCAGCACACAAAAATTGCTGTCCAACTATACGGATACCCTCCCGCCGGGGTTGGAGCAGCACAACCCCACGACAATGGTGACCTATGGAGTCGAGGTGTTGAACACCAACAATCGTGGTGCCGGACTTTCAAATCAGGTGCAAGTCCTCGCGGCACCGACTCTTCCGCCGCCTAATGATTTCAAAGCGCAGGTCACAGCGGATGGCATCCTGCTTACGTGGATGGGAATGCCCAACACACACGACGTCGCTGAAATCGACCATCTATATCGCGTCTACCGTCGGGAGACAGATTCCGGCAGTGAGACATTGGTTGGTGAGTTTCAGCTGGATACCGCATCCGAAGTTCGACTCGTGGACCGCAGCTTCGCCTGGGGAAAGACGTACGATTACCGTGCGACAATCGTCACCCGCGTTTCCCGGGGCAATAATCCGCCCATCGAGGTCGAAGGCGATGATACGTCTCCCATCAAAGTCTTCGCCCATGACATCTTTCCGCCTGTCGTGCCTAGCAGCCTTCAGGCAGTGTTTTCCGGAGTCGGCCAGCAGCCCTTTGTAGACCTGATCTGGGCACCGAATACTGAAACCGATCTCGCCGGGTATAACGTCTATCGCCGCGAAGAAAGCGATCAGGCGATGAAGATCAACACCAATCTGGTGAAGACGCCCGCGTACCGCGACAGCAACGTGGCCTCGGGCAAGAAATATTTTTATTCCGTATCGGCGGTCGACCTCCGCGGAAACGAGAGCGCGCGCTCGGAAGAGACGAGCGAGGCGGTGCCCTAACAAGTTAATCAAAAAAGAACACGAAGGGACACCGGTTTTCAATGTTCAATTTCAGAATAAACAGCGTAGCTGAGCGAGCTACGGGCTGCAATCTGCAACCGGCAATTGAAAATCGACAATTCCTTTGTGTTCCTTCGTACCCTTTGTGGTTAGATGAGTTCTCATGAAATACTGCCGGTTCCAACTCAACGGCCAGGCGCATTACGGCCTGGTTGAGTCCGTAGCCGGAACGGAACAAATCACTCGTCTTCTGCTCAGCCCACCCGAAGATGTCGGCGGAGACATAGAGGATCTGGCCAGCAAACGCATGGACCACATCGTGCTGGCCGAGGCCAAGCTGCTTGCACCAGTGCGTCCTTCGAAGATCGTGTGCGTCGGGCGCAACTACCGGGAACACGCCGCCGAACTGGGCAACGAAGTCCCACAAGAGCCACTGATTTTTCTTAAGCCGCCATCCTCGCTGCTGGGCGCAGGGGAAAAAATCTGTCGGCCAAAAATTTCCCGGCGCGTGGATTACGAAGGTGAACTAGGAGTTGTCATCGGGCGCCCGTGCCACAAGCTTGCTCCAGGTGAAGATGTTCGTAAATACATCCTCGGCTACACCTGCGTGAACGATGTTACTGCGCGCGACCTGCAGAACAAAGATGGACAGTGGACACGGGCCAAAGGCTTCGACACGTTCTGTCCCGTGGGTCCGCTGGTGAGCGACGAAATCGATCCTTGGTCCGGCACCGGCGTGGAAACTCGAGTCAACGGCGAGCTTAGGCAGCAGGGCAATACGCGGGATTTCATCTTTCCGCTCGATGTTGCAATCCGCCACATCTCCGAGGTGATGACGCTCTACCCGGGCGATTTGATTGCTACCGGCACGCCCCAGGGCGTCGCGCCGCTGGCCGCTGGGGATGTCGTGGAAGTGACTGTCGAAGGCGTTGTCACGCTGCGCAATCCGGTGGTGGACGAGTAACGACAGATTGCGCAAGAATCGTAGGTTGTTGCCACACGAGCTTCGGCCCACCTTGGTAACCCCGCCAGCCTCTTCCGTAATTTCGTTTTCGGGCTTATGCTGATATTGGTCGTTGTATCCACGCGGCTATTTTTTTTCCAGGCAGCCATGCACCCGCTCCGCATCTACACGCTCGTTTTTGGCGGAACAGCAATCGCCTTTGCTGCTTATACCTTGTTGCGTCGAAAGCCCAAGACTGCCAACGAAATTGAGCGGGCCCGCCGCGAATGGCTGGACCGGGTCGGTCGCATTACCGACGGCACTGTCATCGACGTGCAAGAATTGACCTCCAACAGCCACGCTGCCCAAACTATGTTGATCTATAAGTACGAGGTGGCCGGCGTCTCGTACGAAGCATCGCAGGATGTCACCTACTTGCGGCAGTGGATCAACCTGCAATCGTGCCGCCTGGGCGTACCCACCTCCGTTCGATATGATCCCCACAATCCGGGCAATTCCATGGTGATTTCGGAAAACTGGATGGGGCTGAGGCAGTAGAACCGCTTATCTGTCGCTGATCATTGGTCGCTAGCCCACCCAAAACTTTGTTAGCTAATCCACCCACCTCACCCTGTGCGCGCTCGCATGAACCTGTCGGGTCTCGTGCACTTCGTGCATACGGGCATCCGCTCGGCCATAAATCGGCATAAATCGGCATAAAGAGGTCTCTCTAAGAGGAGAACTGAAATCGACCGAGCAGAACAGAATGAGGACGGCGTCGAACGATCGCCGACTAGCTGCCTGCCGCGAATCCGCCGGTATGGGCCATGGTGACTCGGAGATATTTGTGCGGGTTCACCGGAGTGTCGTTGATGCGTACTTCATAATGGAGGTGAGGGCCGGTGCTGCGGCCGCTAAGTCCGACGTAGCCGATGATGTCTCCACGGTGTACCTGCTGTCCAGAAATCACTGCGAAGTTTGCCAGGTGCCCGTAGCGCGTGGAAATTCCGTGTCCATGGTCAATCGTGACTTCGCGTCCGTATCCGCCCATGAAATCGGCGAACATCACAACACCATCGGCAGTAGCGATCACCGGTTGGCCATAACTGGCTGAAATATCTACACCGCAATGAAACGCGCCTTCACCGTTGAATGGATCGATGCGCTCTCCAAACGAACCGGTCACTTGGCCTTCAACTGGCCATAAGTTCGGGGACGCGGAAACACGCAGCCAATCGGCAGTGGTCACGTTCCGACTAAGCCCGAGCGAGATGCCGATCGTGGCTGCGCCACTCAGGGCGGAAGTTTTCAACGCGTACAACTGATCGAGGGAGGAACTTATCTGGGCGTCTCTCATGTCTTCGGTGGAGGCAGTCACCAACATACGTTCGGATTTCAATCCGTATAGGGCAGAAACCTCGCTCGCAAGGGCGCCGAGCGATGCCACTTGGATATCCTTTTCCTTAGCTACCTGCTCCAACCGGGAGTACCGGTTCTTCAGCGCTTCCTTCTCCGTCCGAAGTTGGTTGAAACGCGACACCTTCAGCAGCATCCGAACATACGAACTTGCGATTCCTGTAAGGCTCAGGAACCCGATCGCGGCTCCTACCACGAACACGTACAGATATTGGACGGGGATTGATATCTTGCGTAACTGCCCGTCCTCACCGCGCGCGACAAAAAGGATGTAAAAATGTTTACGCAATATTCCCTTCCGTTAGCAATCGGAATCGATCCTCTCAGGGCGACTCTGCCGAACTCAGCGACCTGAAACGATCTAATTCCGGGCTACGCTCCCTTTTTGGGATGAGACTTATGCGTGCCCACCACCTACCGAAACCGGATAAAATCTAAGTCTGATCGCCGCAATTCATAGCGAATGCAGCACTTAGTTCGGCCAGATATGTTTGGAACAGCCTGAAGACGGTAACAAACTAGATTCCCCCTGTCAACGCTACAAAGCGTTACCAATGCCGGGTAATCGGCAATTGACCTTCTGGCTGGTTACCGGAGAGCCAGTCGCGAACGATACCAGAGCGACTCCTTACGGCTGTTTTTGGATGCGATTGTCCCCTGTTGCGCCGCCTAGAAAGTAATTGCAGCAGCTTTTTGCGGACCCCTCGATCCTTGATACCGTCCGCTCCTATATATTGATTCCGTTTTGCCCTTAGCTGAAAAAGCTTTGATTAAGCGGGTCCGTCAGCAAGCTTGGATGGGACGCGCACGCCACATTCTCGCTGGCATTGGAGATGACTGCGCCGTTCTACAGCTCCCGCCACGCCATGAAGCACTTATTACAACCGACTTCTCGCTTGAGGGAATTCACTTTCGCCGCGACTGGCACCCGCCTGAGGTCGTCGGACATCGCTGCCTCACACGAGGTCTCAGCGATATTGCCGCCATGGGCGGTGAACCGATTGCGGCATTTCTCTCATTGGCTTTGCCACGCAAGTTTCGGCAGAGTTGGGTAGATCGGTTTCTTAGAGGACTGCTACAGCTCGCGAACGATTTCGGTGTCACTCTGGCCGGAGGTGATACGGCGGAATCTCGCGACGGAATTCTGGCTGATATCGTGGTTCTTGGATCAGTGCCGAAGAGTAAGGCGATTCTGCGTTCTGGCGCTCGTCCCGGAGATCACGTCTACGTCAGTGGTCAACTGGGGGGCTCCGCTGCGACAATAGAGCTGTTGCTGCACAGCCCAAGCAAGAAGCTTCACCCCACCGCTTTCTCCCGGCATTTCTATCCCATACCCCGGATCAAACTTGGCCGCATCTTGCGCGAAAAAGGCTTCGCATCGGCAATGATCGATCTCAGCGACGGTCTCTCCACCGACCTTGCCCATATCTGTGATGAGAGTGGTGTTGGAGCCGAAATTCGAAGCGAAGCGATCCCGCGAGCTACTATGGGCAAACCGCCTCGCGAAGTCGAACTCCGTTTTGCTCTGCACGGCGGCGAAGATTACGAGTTGCTCTTCACTGTTCCACGAACTCGAAGAATTCCTGAGACGATTTCCGGAGTGCCAATCACTCTGATTGGCGAGATCACGAAACGCAAGGGGGTCATTTTGATCGACGAGAACAGTGTTGGCAGGGACCTGCTTCCGGAAGGTTGGGAACACTTCAGAGTATAAGTAGCAGCGCCGGAGAAGGCTGTGTTAGCCCCTATAGGCTGCTCAAGTCGGCGGGCAATCTGTTTCGACACCGACCGTGTCGGCCCATGCCTCTCTGTTATCTCCCTAGTCTCTGGTCTCCAGAGCCGGACGGGATTAGAGTAGCTTCATGGCATTGCACCGCTTAATTGGTCTCGCAGGGCTTTTCCTGGTAGCGACTCTTGCCTCAGCAACCCAGCAACCGAGTACACAGGAAACGTCCTCTTCCCCGACAGTAAGCAGCGAGTTCGTCAAAAAGCGGTTTGGTTCAGAGTTCACTTTCATGCCATCATTCGCGCCCTTAACCGCTGATCTGGACGGCGACGGCGTCGAGGACGTGGTGATCGCGGCGCGCTGCAAGAACCCGCTTATGGACCAGGCCGAACATAGCTATAAAGTGCTTGATCCTTACGACAGCTTTTACGGCTTTGGCGATCCCAAGATCACTACGCAGTTTGGCGCGGAGGATCCCCAGTATCGCGGCCTGGTTCTGCTTATCATTCACGGCGCCGGCACGGAAGCCTGGCGCTCCGAGACTCCGAAGTCGAAATTTGTGATCATCAACCTGCCCTACAAGCAACTCTCCGTCAGGAAATTGATGATCCGGAAAAAGCCGGTGATGGCGATCTATGCGGAAGAAGCCAGCGCCGGCGGCGCCACATCGGTCATTTTTTTTGACGGCAAGAAATACAAGTACCAGCCGATGGGCTCGAGCATGGAGTAGCGCCGTCCACTCCACGGACGCGCCCTCGCATCCATGACGAGCGCGACTCGGCTCCACGCTATAATCTCCCCGCCATGAAACTCGAACAAAAGTTGGAAGAACTGAAAAAGCGCGACCACTTGGCCGAAGAAGGCGGCGGCGCGCAACGCCGCGAAAAGCAGCACATGGCAGGCAAGATGTCGGCGCGGGAGCGCATCGAGTTTCTGCTCGACGATGGCACCTTTGAAGAAACCGACAAGCTGGTTACCCACCGTTGCAGCGATTTCGGTATGGCCGAACAGGAGTACTACGGCGATGGCTTCATCACCGGCTACGGTCGAATCGAGGGCCGCCTGGTCTTTGTTTTCGCTCAGGACTTCACCGTCTTCGGTGGATCACTCTCCGAAGCCAATGCCGGCAAGATCGTCAAGATTATGGACCTTGCGGCCAAGATGGGCGCGCCCGTGCTTGGTCTCAATGATTCCGGCGGCGCTCGCATCCAGGAAGGCGTAATGTCCCTGGCCGGCTACGCCGACATTTTCTTGCGCAACACGCTATATAGCGGTGTGGTGCCACAGATTTCAGCCATTATGGGCCCCTGCGCGGGAGGTGCCGTCTACTCGCCCGCCATCACCGATTTCATCCTTATGGTGGACAAGACGTCCTACATGTTCATCACCGGCCCCGACGTGATAAAAACCGTCACTCACGAGGACGTCACCATGGACCAGCTTGGCGGCGCCATGACCCACAACGAAGCGTCAGGTGTAGCACACTTCATCGCACGCGACGATGCTGAATGCCTGTCCATGATTCGCGAGCTGCTCAGCTTTATTCCCTCGAACAATCTCGATGACCCGCCGCGCCGCGCCTGCACCGACGCGATCGACCGGGCGGAAGCCGCGCTGGACAAGATAGTCCCAGATCAGTCAAACCTCCCCTACGACATCAAGGACGTCATACATGCAGTAGTGGACGATGGCTACTTCTTTGAAATCCACGAGCATTATGCCAGGAATATCGTCGTGGGATTCGCGCGCCTGAACGGGCGTTCTGCGGGTATCGTCGCCAATCAACCTGCGTTTCTAGCTGGCACGCTCGACATCAATGCATCGATCAAAGGCGCTCGCTTCGTGCGCTTCTGCGACTGCTTCAACATCCCGCTGCTGACGTTTGAAGATGTACCGGGATTCTTACCAGGCACAAATCAGGAGTACGGCGGAATCATCAAGCATGGCGCCAAGCTGCTCTACGCCTTCGCCGAAGCTACCGTGCCCAAAGTGACCGTGATCACGCGAAAAGCTTACGGCGGCGCGTATTGCGTCATGGCATCAAAGCACATCCGCACCGACGTCAACTACGCCTGGCCAACGGCGGAAATCGCTGTCATGGGACCCGAGGGCGCAGTGGATATCGTTTACAAACGGGAATTAGAACGCGCTGCGAACCGGGAAGAAGTGCGCCAGCGCAAGATTGAAGAATTTCGCGATCGCTTTGCCAATCCTTATGTGGCTGCGGAGCGGGGCTTTGTGGATGCGGTCATCCAACCGCGAGAAACGCGCAAGAAACTGATCCAGGCGCTGGAGATGCTGGAAACCAAACGGGACAAGAACCCGCCCAAGAAGCACGGGAATATACCATTGTAAATCCTTGCGCCGCAGATCATCGTCACGACGCAGATCAGTGACAAAGAACAACGCGTCTGAAGCCCCCAGAGAGTATGTGAGGGGCATTGCCGCCGGGACCACAGCTCGCGTACGTATGGCAGCCCTAGGCGTACCTCCGAACGAAACTCCGCGGATCGGATTGTTGTGGCGCGGGTACCTTTCCCGCGAATTCTTTCGACTCGCGCCTACACAGGCGTGCTGCCATCAGACGTCTTGCTCAAAGCAGCCGATATCGCACGGAGTGCTGCCGGTGTCGCGAACATTGCAGCCGTGAACAGAAGGTCCCCTTCGAGACCACGGCGGAAGAACGGCAGGCCCGCCGCGTAGGACATTATCACGCCGCTCAGATTTCTTGGGTACGTATCTACCCAAGCCGCCCATGCGGCAAAGTTGCTGACCAAAAAGAATGAAACCGAGCTGGCCAACGCCGCTCCTAGCACCGGCAACGGACGCGGGTTCCGATCTAGCTTTGTGCCCAGCCACAAAATCGCCGCGTACCACGCCCAAGTCACAAAATGATCCCAGGAGAACGGGTAGGCATAGATCACTTTGGTCAGGATTACGTCTGAGACGGCCAGCAGCAGGAGCGGCACCCAGATTTGGCGGCGCGAACCACGTGCGCCGAAGAACAGGAGCGACGCGCCCACCGGCGTAAAAGATAGCGGGTGGGGCAGGAAGCGAACTGCTACAGCAAAGAGCACGAATACGTAAGCCAGCATGATTACCTCGTTATCGCAAACAAGATTGTGGCGCGGACGAGCGGCGGCGTCAAGGTGTGGCGCTACTGTCCTCCACTACGTTTCCCGCCTTCCGGCGAAAAGCGACCCCTGCGCCAGCCGAATATTTCCGCTACTACGTTCAGATTCTGATCCAGCTCAACACCCGCAGCCAGCGGCGCACGCCGCTCCCGTTCCGGGTCGTCATATCGCAAATCGCGGAATCGAACGATGTAGCCTCGAGGAAGTTGCTCCGTCTCCGTAATCGGATAGTCCGCCCAGTCGAGGTACACACGCCCTAGATACGATCGCTTAGCCGCTAACGTCACGGGCGTTTCTTCTGGCTTGTAGCGGATGCGCATGTGGCCCTCTGGATCTACATCGGGGACTGACGAATCCACCAACATGCTCGCGAAGAAATTCTGGGTTTCGACTACGCCGTGCCAGCGAAAAGGATTGCCCCACATCGCATAGGCGGAGACCCGCATGGGGTCGGCACCCTCGTAGAGGCGCGCTTCCAGAGCGTTAATCGCGCGCCGATGTTCGTAATCACGTATTCCCCAAACCAATACCACGCTTAAAAGGGCCACTATTGCCGCCAGACGTCCCTGAGGACCCTTGCGGCGCGCGCCGATTTCTTCGTTGATCAAAGAGAAGAGTCCGGGCAGCAGCAGACCTAGTAGTAGCAGTCCCAGGATGATTGGCTCAACTATGGAGACGATGTTCCACGAATACCATCTTTCCGAAAACGGCCAGAAGGGGCGTACTCCGTAAGCATTGGTGAAATCGAGCAGGATATGAGTGGAGCCGGCCAAACAGGCGTAAAGAAACAGCACTCCCCAGCGTGGCGGCAGAGCGGAATCTTTTATCTTGCGTCCGCGCAGATGCCAAACCAGATGGATAACCCCCACCACGAGCACCGCCACGATGGGCACACCAAGCAATGAGTGGGTAAAACCGCGATGATGGGCGAATCCGAAGACCGGGCCGCGCAGGTTTCCGAATACATCGATGTCGGGAGCTTCCGCCGCGAGCGTGAGCGTAGCCGTGGCCAGCGCCGTCCTACGATTCAGCCCTGCGCGACCCAGGCAGGCACCAGTCAGGAGATGAGTGATGGGTTCCAAGTAGTCCGAAGGTCTTGTCTCACCACGGAGTCATGGGTAAACAGATATTGTCGTTTATTAGACATCTGCGCGGAGGCGTGGATGCAAAATGTCAGGGCACCAGCAAAGTCAACGCATCGGGTACGAGGGTGATCTCGGCCGGGAGTGTGCCCAGCAGTTCGCCATCGGCCTCGACAAGAATCCTGCGATTCACCTCGGTGCTGCCATTACTCGGCAGAGTGGCGGGCAAACATTGGCACTCAACTTTTTCACCGTGCAGGACGTCAATGCCGCCGACGCTCCACTTTTCCCGCAGAAGCCCCCGGAGAATATAAAGCAGGTAGGACAAGCGGTTGGTGGTTCGAAAAAGCACCAGCCGAAAGTCATTGCGCTCGAGCGATGCGCCCGGCGCTAGCTCCTGCAATACTCCGCCGAAATTCCGAATGCGAACCGCCAATAACTGAGAGACAATCGCACGTCTTGGTTCGTTCTCGCCTGTCTCCAGGAACTCCGCCAGGAAGCGCTCCATCCTGTGTGTCAGCCAGAGATGCGCCGCCTTGGCATAGTAGGCTGTCATACCCAGCCGCCCTTTCAGCATCAGGTTGAGCTTGTAGAACAAGTGTGCGTCTACGCCTACTCCGGCGGCGACAATGAAGTAACGCGAACTCTGGTTTCCGGCAAAGTCGAGGTACCTCAGCTTTCCCAAGGCGATTCGCCGCGGCCGGGCGGCAAGCGCGGCGCGCGCCGCAGAGGCAGCGTCCTGCGGAATTCTGAGATCATGCGCGAGCGAGTTCGCAGTGCCCAAGGGGATGATGCCCAGCGAAGCGGACCCGCTCACCATGCCCTGCAGGACATCATGGATCGTGCCGTCGCCGCCGCAGGCGAAGACAGTGTCGCACCCTGCCGCAATCGCCTCGCACGCCTGCTCGCTGGCTCTGGGGCCCGAATGCGTTGCTGTGGGGTCGGCCTCTACCCCCGCGACTCGTAAGACGGAGCAAGCTGCCTCTATATCCGCCACGCGGTGCTTCCGCCGGCGGCCAGAAAGCGGGTTGTAGAGAAGAATCGCCTTCCGCATTGCAATTCCTGTGTAGGCACGGGCATCCTCGCCGTGCTGGCCGAGTGGCCTCGGTGGACTGACTTTGGGTTGGTAGCAAATTACAACGTCCGCTTCTCGTCGCAGACAATGCTCTTTTCTACCGATTGACTCGCGCCGTCCTTCGGTCTAGTCTGGCTAGTGAGATGGGGTGAGAACGGTACAGGTTTTTGCCGTTTCCTCTGTTTTAGGCCAGCCGAAGGCGAACGGCGACAGGCTGGCCACGTCTCTCACCTCCTCATCTCTTGACTCTTCCCGATCCTGCCAAAAGAGAAACTTGACACCCCGAAGCCTAACACCTAAACAAGCCCCGCCGTGTGCACTGAGCCTCTGCTCCGTCTACAATGGCCGGGCACGAACTTCAATTCTTTAGGAGATACGCATGCAACGCAAGGCTAGCGCGGTGTGGAAAGGCGGGCTCAAGGATGGCAAAGGCATGATTTCCTCAACCAGCGGAGTTCTCTCCAATACGCCTTATTCGTTTACCACGCGTTTCGAGAACACACCGGGCACAAATCCCGAGGAACTGATCGCGGCAGCGCATGCCGCGTGCTTCTCCATGGCGCTCTCGGCACAACTCGGTAGCGCGAACCTCACACCGGAAAGCATCTCGACATCCGCTACCTTGAGTATGGAGAAGCTTGATGCCGGTTGGACGATTACGGCGGTGAACCTCGACGTTGTCGCCCGTGTGCCCAAGGCCGATGCCGACGCTTTCAACAAAGCTGCGGAAAACGCCAAATCTGGCTGTCCTGTCTCGAAGGTGTTGAAGGCTCAAATCACGATGAACGCCCGCTTGGAAGGGTAGGCGGCAGGTCACAGGTGGCTGGTCGCAGGGGCTAAGTCGTCTCACGCTGGGCGATCGCGATGAGACAAGTTGAGCACACCGAACCCCGGAGCAGTTTGGCTTTTTTGTTGCACTCGTAAAATGTGTCTTCCCGAAATCCGGCAGGAAGTGCTCCGTTCACCGCCTCCAGGCGCGACTTGGGAGGCGGTGGCCGCCGACTGTCGCCTGCCACTTAGCTTTGCGAGCGCAGGATTTCGCGGATTGCGCGATTGATACTGGCGGCGTCCTGCGCGGCGGTATCGATGAGCTCAACCCATTTCTTGCCATTGCCTTGCAGGTTGGCCTGGCCCAGCAGATAACAAGCCTGCATGATGGTTTCAATTGAATTGCTGAGATCGTGGGCCAGCGCGCGCAACCGTCCGGTCAATTCGGGAGGCAGTTTGTGGGCTTCTTCCATTAGGTTTCCAGGCCCCGGAGCAACGTCTTCAGGATAGCTCATCCCGTATGCCGACGCATCTGTCCATAAGCAACTCCCAGTTATCTGCCGATTTGCACCAACCTGGTTCTGTGATGCCGCATTGCGGAGCGGCAAAGCCACAATTTTTAAGAGCCGGAGCCTGGATCGTTGTGGGCGCGCCGGTTTGACAGTCAACGGTGCCTCTGTAGAATATAGCTCGTAGTCCTTTCCTGAAAGGTGGCCCGGTTGGGCCGCCGCGCACAGACGTAAATTTGCCGAAGTGGCGGAATTGGCAGACGCGCATGGTTCAGGTCCATGTGCCCGCAAGGGCGTGGGGGTTCGAGTCCCTTCTTCGGCACGAGCACCTTTTCAATCCATAGAACCACTGATCATGTGGTGGCACCCTGCGCGCCTGCATTCGGGGCCGCACAACTCATATCTCGGCGTTATCCGCTTGACTACTTCTCTTTCGCCAGTTCGCGGATATACAGCACCAAACTGTCGATTTGATCCTTAGTCAGGCGGCTTCCGAAGGCGGGCATCTTGTTGTTTCTGCCATTGGCGATGACTGCGGCCAATTCCGCGTCCGATTGCTTTTGAACGTCTGCCGAGTGCAAATCAGCTACACCCAGACTCTTTCCGACATCCGTATCGCCGCGCCCATCTTGACCGTGACACCCGGAACATCTCGTCTTATACGTGCTTGCCGCGGTAGCGTTTTCGGAGCCACTGGGGGACCTTACCGCTGATGCAGGTTCAAGAAATGCCCACAGAACAAGCAGCCCGATGAGCAGCGCTGGGGCTGTTGAGTTGCTGATGTCTCTGATAGCGATGTTCATGGTTGGATTCGCCTCCTCCAGAGGTCGATTTTGATTTTAGCTCGTTCCCCGGGGGCTAACCCCTTCATACGCCCGATTCCATTCATTGAGTCAATTGCTTCAGATGCTCTAACGCCTTGTCTGATCCAGCCGGTCCGCTGATTCGATGATCCGAAGAGCAATAATGGAATCCGCGCTTCCCTTATAATCATTGGTTAATCTGATCTCGTATGATCGCCAACCTTGACCAGATCGTTGGCGCCAAGCGCCGCCGTATTGCGGAAGACAAGTGTGGCGCGGATCTGCGCAAGCTTGAGCGGCTTGCGGAACAGCACACGCCACGCGGTTTTCGTTACCAGCTTGAGAAGATCGCTGAATCGGGCGTGGCGGTGATCGCTGAGTTGAAGAAGGCTTCACCGTCCAAAGGGCTCATTCGTGCGGACTTCGACCCGGCTACGCTGGCGAAGGAATTGCAACAAGCGGGTGCGGCGGCACTCTCCGTTCTTACTGATGAAGAGTTTTTTGATGGGTCGCTCGAAAACCTCCTGCAGGCTTCAAACAGCACTCACCTGCCATGCCTGCGGAAAGATTTTATTGTGGACGAGTTTCAAGTGCTTGAGGCACGCGCCAACCGAGCAGATGCACTGCTGCTGATTGTGGCCGTGCTTCCACCTGCTGAGTTAAGCCGTTTGGCGAAACGCGCTCGCGAACTTAGGCTGGACGTGCTGTGTGAAGTTCATGATGAACAAGAGCTCAAGCGGGCCGTGGATGCCGGTTGCGATCTGATTGGCGTGAACAGCCGTGACTTGCGGACCTTTCAAGTGGATCTGGAGACAGCGTTCCGCTTGGCCAATGTTCTTCCAAAGAATGCGTTGCGCGTGGCCGAAAGTGGCATCCATTCGGGACAAGATATTGCCCGCCTGCGCGCCGCTGGATATCAGGCGTTCCTGATGGGAGAGTCACTGATGAAAGCCGCGTCGGCCGGTAAAGCATTAAGTGCGCTGCTTGCCGAGGTGGACGTGCCGGTGAAAAGTCATTCGGTGTAACCGGCGGCAGTTTCGCTTGTTGTCTCGATGACTCATTCGGTGAGCCAATGCAATGACCTGGGTGAAAATTTGCGGGACCACGAATCTCGAGGACGCGCTTACCGCCATCGATGCTGGAACCGAGGCGCTGGGGTTCGTATTCTACGAAAAGAGCCCGCGAAAGATTGATGTCGAGGCAGCGCGCGAGATCGTGTCACAACTGCCGGGGAACGTTGAGAAAGTCGGCGTGTTCGTGAACGAATTGCCGGAGCGAGTCGCCAGGACTGCTGATGAAGTTGGGCTGACTGCTGTGCAACTACACGGCGACGAACATGGCAATTCCTCAAGCCAGGTCAGCAACGGACCTAGAAAGCTTTTCGTGGCCATTCCCGTGAGTTTGCTTTCCCAGGCAGGGAAAGGGAATAAGAGCGCCGGGTTGACGTGGTTCAGCGCACGTCCGGAAGCTTGTAGCGCTATTTTTCTGGATTCTGGATCAACCGAGCAGCGAGGAGGTACAGGTAAGAGGTTCGACTGGGAAGATGCTCGACCATGGGTTTCACAACTAAGCCAGAAGTTTCGGATCGTCGTTGCTGGCGGCCTAACCCCGACGAATGTCGCCGACGCCATGCGACTTCTACATCCCTGGGGTGTTGACGTCGCCTCCGGTGTAGAACTGAAACCGGGCAAGAAAGATCCTGAAAAGGTCCGGGCGTTCGTTCAAGCTGTGCGCCGGGCAGAGAAGAGCATATAGAGATGGCAACGGCAACCATTCCGAAAGGCAAGACGCCCGCACGAGGGAAGAAGCCGGCCGGGAGTACTGCCGTCCCGGGCCGCTTCGGTGTGTATGGCGGACGCTATGTTCCGGAGACGTTAATGGCCGCTCTTGAAGAACTGGAGCGCGAGTACGAGAGAGCTCGCCGCGACCATAGCTTCCAGCAGCGTCTTGGCGAACTCCTTCGGCAGTATGCCGGCCGGCCAACGCCACTATTTTTCGCCCGTCGTCTCACTGAAAAGCTCGGCGGCCCGAAGATTTACCTCAAACGAGAAGACTTGCTGCACACCGGCGCTCACAAAATCAACAACTGCCTCGGCCAAGCCTTGCTCGTTGAGCGCATGGGGAAGCATCGCGTCATCGCCGAAACCGGGGCTGGACAGCACGGGGTGGCGACTGCGACGGTTTGCGCGCTGTTCGGATTCGAATGCGTCGTATACATGGGCACCGAGGACATGCGACGGCAGGAACTGAACGTTTTTCGTATGCGCCTGCTGGGTGCGGAGGTCCGCCGTGTGGACTCCGGTTCGCGCACACTCAAAGATGCAATCAATGAAGCCATGCGCGACTGGGTCACAAATGTTCGCACTACGCACTACCTTTTAGGCAGCGTTCTGGGCGCGCACCCATATCCCACAATGGTGCGCGATTTCCAAATGGTGATCGGCCGCGAGGCGCGAGCCCAGATCCTCAAAGCCGAGGGCAAGCTTCCGACCGCGATTATCGCGTGTGTCGGCGGCGGTTCCAATTCCATCGGCATTTTTCACGAGTTCATAAATGATAGGAAGGTGCAGCTCACCGGCGTCGAAGCTGGCGGACGTGGGGAGCGATTAGGTGAGCACGCCGCCCGCTTCCGCGGCGGCTCTCCCGGCGTGTTGCAAGGAACGTACTCCTATGTATTGCAGGATGAGGCCGGACAGATTGCCGCCACACATTCCGTATCAGCCGGGCTCGACTATCCCTCGATTGGGCCCGAGCATGCTTGGCTGAATGACACGGGCCGCGCCGAATACGTCCCTGCCTCAGACTCCGAAGCCCTGGAAGCCTGCACTCTGCTGGCTCGCTCGGAAGGAATTATTCCTGCGCTCGAATCGGCGCACGCGGTGGCCGAACTGGTAAAGCGTGCTCCTAAAATGAAAAAGTCTGACATCGTGATCGTCAACGTTTCTGGACGCGGAGATAAGGACGTGGGGATTTTACGAGAGAACCTGAAATTGCAGGATTGACGAGTTACGATTGCCGATTGAGGATGTGGCAGCCAGGGTGTGTGCTGGGGTTGAAACTCGTCGATCGAAAATCCTCAATCGTAAATTCCAAGTCCCCATCCGTACCAAGTGTTTTGGTCCATGCCTCTCTCTTTCACAAAACGGCCTTCTCTGGTCGCCTATGTCACTTGTGGCGATCCAGATCTCGCAACCACGCGCGACGTGGTGCTTGCGGCGATCGAGGGCGGCGCGGATGTAATTGAGTTGGGCGTGCCGTTCAGCGACCCTGTGGCCGATGGTCCGGTGATCCAACGCGCCAGTGAGCGCGCCCTGAAGCACGGAACTACGCTCGATCAAGTGCTAAAACTATCGGCAGAGGTACGCAAGCGTTCCCAGGCGGGTCTCATCATTTTTTCCTACTTGAATCCGATCATGCGCATGGGGATTTCCCGGTTTTGTGCGGCAGCCTCGGAGGCAGGGATAGACGGCGCCCTGATTACGGATCTGCCGGTCGAGGAGGCGGGCGATCACCTGCACGAAATGCGCAAACGAAATCTCGCGAGCGTATTTTTGGCCGCACCCACCAGCACGGATCAACGCCTACAGTGTATTGCCAACGCCTCGACCGGATTTGTGTATGCTGTTTCCCGCACCGGCGTCACCGGCGTGCGCAAGCAGCTTCCGAAAGACGCGCGGGACCTTGTCCGGCGAATCCGCAGCCACACCAAACTACCAGTTGCTGTTGGGTTTGGCATCTCGACTCCCGAACAGTTCGCCGCCGTGGGAGAATTTGCCGACGCGGCAGTTGTGGGCAGTGCGATCGTCGAGACGATTGAGCGCAACCCGGGGAAGGAGCCGGAGGCTGTGGCGGAGTTTATCAGACAGCTGACGGCTGTAAGATCTCAGCTTTCAGCCGGTAGTGCGAAAGGTTGACGATTGGTGCTCCTCAGAAAGTGATCTGGACTAACGGTTAATCGATATTGGCGACTAACAGCTGAAGACTGAGACGAGTTGATAGCTGAAAGCTGACGACTGAAAGCTCTGATGGACATTGCTGACTGGCGCAAGAAAATCGACGAGATTGACCGCAAGCTGGTCGAGTTGCTGAATCAGCGGGCTGCAGCGGCGCAAGAAATTGGACGGCTTAAGCGGAATACCAATCTGCCAATTTATGAGCCCGACCGCGAACGGAACGTATTCGTCCAGGTCCAACGGGAGAATCAGGGACCTCTGTCAGACCGCGATTTGGCGCAGATTTACGAGCGCATCATGGATGTCATGCGGAAAATTCAGAAGGAAGAAATCGCACCGCAGGTGAAGTCTGCGGCGGCGGACACCGAGCTGGATTCGGAAGTGAATGATTGAGAAGCTCTCGGTCGTCAGCTATCCGCCTTTAGTTACGTCCACCATGCGTCTCTGAGAGCTGATGGCTGACACCTGAGAGCTGCGATCCCTATGATTGTCGCCATGCAAGAATCCGCGACCGAAGAACAGATTCAGCAGGTAATTGATCGCCTGGTGAAGATGGGCTTCGAGGTGCACCGCAGTACGGGTGCTCGGCAAACTGTGCTAGGCGCCGTGGGTGCACGCGTTGAGTTTGATATCCGCAACCTGGAGCTGTTGTCCGGTGTGCAGGAGGTGCACCGCATCAGCTCGCCCTATAAGCTTGCCGGACGAAGCTTCCGGCCCGAGGGCACCGTCGTCCGATTTGCAAACGGAGTGGAGATCGGTGGCCCAAACGTGGTGGTCATGGCTGGCCCGTGCTCGGTGGAATCGCACGAGCAGCTCTTCACTACGGCAGAAGCTGTGGTGAAAGCAGGAGCACGCGTGTTGCGCGGCGGCGCCTTCAAGCCACGGAGCTCCCCCTATTCGTTCCAGGGACTGGGTGAAGAAGGCCTCAAATTGTTGCGCGAAGCCGGCGATAAGTTCGGCTTGCTGGTCATCAGCGAAGTCATGGAAATCGCGCAGATCCCGGTGATGCTGCCTTATGTGGATACCCTTCAGGTAGGCGCGCGCAATATGCAGAACTTCAACCTGCTGAGAGAACTGGGGAAGGTCAGAAAGCCGGTGCTGCTAAAACGCGGAATCGCTGCCACCCTGGAAGAATTGCTGCTTTCGGCCGAGTACATCATGGCGGGCGGCAACTACGAGGTGGTCCTCTGCGAGCGCGGCATTCGGACATTCGAAACCTACACGCGCAATACGCTCGATATTTCTGCGATTCCCATCATCAAAAAGCTCTCGCACCTTCCCATGACGGCCGATCCATCGCATGGCACGGGGCGCCGCGACAAGGTTTCTCCCATGGCACGCGCGGCTGTGGCGGCAGGTGCTGACGCCTTGCTGATCGAAGTCCACTGCGATCCAGAGAAAGCTCTGTCTGATGGTGCCCAGTCGCTGTATCCCGAACAGTTCAGCAAACTGATGGACGAATTGAGAATGATCGCCCCAGCTGTAGGGCGGAAGATCGACTAGAGAAGATTCAGCATTGATGCGGAGCTGTTGGATTCCTGAGTGTTGATCTTAGACTGGCAGCGCTCCAATCTAGAGTTACCTTGCAACTGAAAGTTGCTTCCTTGTTTAGCCTCTTGCTCTCCTCACCTGTAAGCCGCAGTCTTAATTTGGCGGAAATATCCCGCGCGTAGAACGGCTATGGAATCAATTGCCTTGTCGGGGTAAAGCCTATCCGCCTTCATGTGAACTAAACCAGCGAAGCACTCGCATGTCGAACTCCTGACCAGCGGCATTCACGGCACCGCAATGACCAGCATTCGGCACCTCCCACAGAATTATTTTAGCCGGGTTGTGGGCACGAATCCATTCGGACTGTTGGGGAGGAATGTTGTCATCTGCCAACCCATGTATTAGAAAAGTCGGCACGCGGCTTCCAACCACCGAATTCTCGGGAGAGGCATCTGCCAAGTTGACACCACGTCTAAGCCTGCCGTACAGGAAGGCCAATTCGACAGCGGGTCGCAGAGCCACCCTGCCCAACCACGTTCCCGTATGAAAAACCTGACCCACGCGCACGTATGCAACCTGCTGGAAGCTGGCGAACGATGATTCGGCGACGATCCCGCAAACTGCCCACTCGCCACAAAATTGTGCCCCCTTTCTGCCGCTCCTATGCACCACCACGTGCTACGACAGTTCTTGCCTCTTGGCAGACGGTCTAGGGAAGTACAAGTGGTAACAGGAGAAAGCAGGAGGTTTGGTAGCGCTACCGGGAATCGAACCCGGGTTTGAAGATTGAGAATCTTCCGTCCTAACCCCTAGACGATAGCGCCATCGGGCCGCAAGAAATTATAACAAAGCACGGACATCGCTTGGCCCGGCTGGAACCGCCGTCAGGCGCGCCGGAACGCCGCGGCCTCCATCTTTCGCGCCTCTGCTTGCTCATAGGTCCTGCGCACCGTCGGACGCAAGGCCCCGAGAACAACGGTGAGAATTCCTCCAATTAGCACCAGCGGATACCAGATGCCATACGGCTGTCCCACGGACAGAGCATAAAGTCCGACCATGAGGTGTCCAACGCCAATAACAACCATCAGCGTGAAAGCACCGAGGACGAAGGTCCTGCCCTTTCCCTTTGGGGCCAACGTGCCCGCCAGCGCTCCTAGAATTCCGCCCAAACCGCCGATCAATCCTCCGCCGATGCCCCCGTACAGCGCACCAAACCGAATCGGATCAAACCATGGTTGCATCATATGCTTTCCTTTTGTTGTTCCATTTTTTGGCGATAAAGATCCCGCACTGATCGCGCTGCGGAAACCGTGATCTCGCCGCGCTCGACCAGATTAGCCAGCAGTTGCATCATCGGATCCGGTGTCGTCCCTTCCACCATTTTCTGCACTCGCTCAATCAACCGGTCCACTTTGGCACGAATCGTGGGATAGCTGACCTGGTAGACCCGCGCTAGTTCTTTGAGCGATCCCGACGCCAGCACCAATTGCTGCACCACATCTAATTCCTCCTCGGTTAGCGAAAACAGGGGGTGGTTTACCGTTGATCTGCTTTCGCGTTCCGTTTCGGAGAATGTCATGGCTAGCACTTTATCCGCTCACACTAATAAATGTAAAG